>JAAYSB010000222.1 GCA_012518475.1 Intrasporangiaceae bacterium
ATCTCGCCGGTCAGCTTGAAGCCGACGACGCGCGGGATGAGCATCGAGACGGGCTGGCCGAGCATCGCGGCCTCGGCCTCGATGCCGCCGACGCCCCAGCCGAGGACGCCGAGGCCGTTGACCATCGTCGTGTGGGAGTCGGTGCCGACGCAGGTGTCGGGGTAGGCGACGCCGTCGCGGACCATCGTCACGCGGGCGAGGTACTCGATGTTGACCTGGTGGACGATGCCGGTGCCGGGCGGGACGACCTTGAAGTCGTCAAAGGCGCTCTGGCCCCAGCGGAGGAACTTGTACCGCTCCTCATTGCGCTCGTACTCGATCTCGACGTTGCGCTCGAAGGCGTCGCGGCTGCCGAAGACGTCGATGATCACGGAGTGGTCGATGACGAGCTCGGCCGGGGCGAGCGGGTTGATCTTCGTCGGGTCGCCACCGAGGTCGGCGACGGCCTCACGCATGGTGGCCAGGTCGACGATGCACGGCACACCGGTGAAGTCCTGCATGACCACGCGGGCGGGCGTGAACTGGATCTCGGTGTCCGGCTCGGCGTCCTTGTCCCAGTTCCCGAGAGCGCGGATGTGGTCGGCGGTGATGTTCGCGCCGTCCTCGGTCCGCAGGAGGTTCTCGAGAAGCACCTTGAGGCTGTAGGGAAGGTCGCTGCTGCCCTCGACCTTGTCGATCCGGTAGATCTCGTAGGACTTCTCGCCGACCTTGAGGGTGTCGTGGGCGTCGAAGCTGTTGGTGCTGGCCACTGCTGCTCCTTTGCTGAGTGCACTGCGAATTTATCTTGACGTCAAGATAAATCTATCACAGGACTGGATCTGTCCCCGAGCCTATCGAGTGCCCACCCCGACCGGGCAGGGGTATGCGCCGCGCACCTCTCCCCACGTCGTGGGTGGACCTGTGGCGACCATCATCACCCCCACTCCACCCAGGACGGTCGGCTGTGCTCAGCGCGCGGGGACGAAGTGCGCGATGCACTCGAGGTGGTGCGTCATCGGGAAGGCGTCGAAGCAGCGCAGGCCGGCCAGGGCATACCCGTTCTCGAGGACAGTGGCCGTGTCCCTCGCGAGCGCGGCGGGGTCGCACGCGACATAGGCGATGCCCCGCGGCCGCAGGGCAGTGACCGCGCGGACGACCTCGGCTCCGGCGCCGGTCCGCGGCGGGTCGAGCACGACGAGGTCCGCGCTCTGCGGCACGAGTGGCGAGCCCACCGGTCGCCGGGCCCGTCGGCTCGCTCGGCGCCGGTTCCGCCCTCCCGACCGCTCGTGGCGCGGCACGCCGAACAGGTCGTCGACGCGCCCGTCGAGGACGAGCGCCTGACGGTGCTCGGCCAGGTTGTCGCGGGCGTATGCGGTGGCCGGCTCGTCGGACTCGATCGCCACGACCTGGCCGAGGGGGCCGACCCGGTCGGCGAGGGCGAGGGCGAACAGGCCGACGCCCGAGTACAGATCAAGGGCCCGTTCCCCGGCCTGGGGGCCGAGCATGTCCAGGACGACATCGACGAAGGTCGTCGCCGCCCCGGGATGGACCTGCCAGAAGCCGCGAGCGTCGAGGGCGAGGTCGGCGTCGAGGGCGGGCACGTACTCGACGATGCGCCGGCTCCGGGCGCGCTGCGCGGGCAGCACGCTGACGACGACCTCCCCGTGGGAGGTCTCGGTGACGTCGACCGCCTCGGCGTCCCACTCGCGGCCTGTCACGCCGGCGTCGGTGACCCTGGACGAGGCGATGAGGCAGCGGTCGATCGGCACGACGTCGTGGGAGCGGTGCCGCCGCAGCCCGGCCGCCCCGGTCTCGGGGTCGACGGCGAACTCGACGCGGGTGCGCCAGCCGAGGCCGTTGTCCTCGCGGCCACTCGGGAACGGCACCGCCTCGACGACCGGATCCAGTCCGATCCCGGCGAGGTCGATCCGGGCGAGCCGCTCGAACTGTTCCCGGACCACGGCCGCCTTGAGCAGCCGCTGCTCTGCGAGGGCGACGTGCTGGAAGTCGCAGCCACCGCATACCCCTGCGAAGCGGCACGGAGGCGTGACCCGCGCAGGGGACGCGGCGAGGATCTCGACAGCGTCTGCGCGGAGGAATCCCTTGCCCTGCTCGGTGATCCGGACCCGGACCCTCTCACCAGGGAGGGTGTGCCGGACGAAGACGACCTGCCCGTCGAGGCGGGCGACACAGTGCCCACCGTGGGCGACCGGGCCGACCTCGAGCTCGACGAGATCTCCGGGGGCGGCAGAGGACAGGTCCGCGTGCATACCCGCGAACCTAGACCACCGTTCGCCGGCCACCCAGGGGCACCCCGGTGGGGACGCCGCCGGTCGTTCGGAGGAACCGGCTGAGAGTCCCTCGGAGCGGGTGTACCGTCGAGGACGTGCACTTCGTCATCATGGGCTGTGGCCGGGTGGGCGCATCGCTGGCTCGGGCACTCGAGGGGGCGGGCCACGACGTGGCTGTCGTCGACTCCGACGAGCAGGCTTTCCGCCGTCTCGGCACCGATTTCGCCGGCCGCCGGGTCACCGGGGTGGGCTTCGACCGGGAGACCCTCGAGGCTGCCGACATCCGCAACGCGTATGCGTTCGCGGCCGTCTCGAGCGGCGACAACTCCAACATCCTGGCCGCCCGCGTCGCGCGGGAGAACTACGGCGTCGAGCACGTCGTCGCCCGGATCTACGACCCTGGCCGCGCCGAGATCTATCAGCGGCTCGGCATCCCCACGGTCGCGACCGTGCGGTGGACGACCGACCAGATCCTGCGCCGGCTGCTGCCCCAGGGCCACCTACCCGAGCTCACCGATCCCTCTGGCCGGATCGTCATCGCCGACGTTCCCGTCGACGCGGGCTGGGTCGGCGAGCGGATCTCGTCGATCGAGGCCGCCGCCGGGGTGCGGGTCGCCTTCATCAGCAGACTCGGTCAGGGCATGCTCCCCCGTCCGGACACCGTGTTCCAGGACGGGGACCTGCTCCACGTCGCGGCGCTGCGTGAGGAGCTCGGGTCGGTCGAGCGGATCCTCGACTCGGCACCGGCCAGGGAGGGACGGAACTGATGCGCGTCGTCATCGCCGGGGCTGGGAGTGTCGGCACCTCCATCGCCCGTGAGCTCATCCGTAACGACCACCAGGTGCTGCTCATCGACAAGGACACCAGCCCGGCCCGGGTCGCGACCGCACCCAAGGCGGCGTGGCTCCAGGCCGATGCCTGCGAGATCAGCGCCCTCGAGGAGGCCGGCCTCGCGACGTGCGACGTCGTCGTCGGTGCGACCGGTGACGACAAGGTCAACCTCGTCCTCTCCCTGCTCGCCAAGACCGAGTTCGCCGTACCGCGCACCGTCGCGCGCGTCAACAACCCCCGCAACGAGTGGATGTTCGACGAGAGCTGGGGGGTCGATGTCGCCGTCTCCACCCCGCGCCTGATGACGGCTCTCATCGAGGAGGCGGTCTCGGTCGGCGACCTCGTGCGGATCTTCACCTTCCACAAGGGTGGAGCGACGATGGTCGAGCTGACTCTGCCGGTCGACAGCCCCTATGTCGGGGCTCGCGTCGGGGACGTCGCGCTGCCGGATGACACCGTCCTCGTCGGCATCATCCGCGAGCAGCGGCCTATCGCTCCGACCCCGGACGACACGTTCGAACCGCACGACGAGCTGCTCTTCATCACGACCCCCGAGATCGAGCTGGATCTGGAGAACCTGCTCTCCCCCGGCCACCACACCAAGCGCGAGGTGGACGACTCCTAGCGCTCGGGGACGTCCGGCTCCGGGTCCTCGGCCTGCTGACTCAGCTCGATCGGGGTGTGTCCGCGGGCCAGCAGCCACGCCATGACGGTCAGCGCGGCCACCCAGGCCGGCCACCCGAGCACGACCTTGGCCACCCCGAGCGCGGCGATGTTGCCGGCGAGGTACAGCGGCACCATGATCGCGAGACGGACTGCGAACAAGGCGGCGAGGACGACGGTCAGCCGGGTCGCGACCCGCACGATGCCGGGGTCGCGGCGCCAGGCGAAGGGGTCCTCCTTGGCGCGCGGGTCGCCCGCTCCGATGAGGAACCCGAGCAGTGGCCAGCGCGTGACGATGGAGATGACGGTCCCGATGCCATAGGCGGCGGACATGAGGATGCCGGGCAGGAAAGCCGCCTCGGCCCGGCCGGACCGGACGGCGAAGAACGCGGCGATGCCGGTCGCGAGGAATCCGGAGACGACGTACTGGAGGGAGCCCCCGTGGTGGGCGCGCAGGGCGGCTGCCAGCGCCGCCGTGACCAGGGCGGCTCCGGCAGAGATTCGCACGTCGTGCGTGATCGTCCAGGCGACGACGAACACGACTGTCGGAATGGCCGTCTCGAGCGATCCGCGCCAGCCGCCGATGGCTGTGGAGAGCCGATGCCGGATGACGGCCTCGACGGTGTCGGCGTGGGGCGTCGACGGTGTGGAAACCGGCTCGGAGCGGGTGGGATCAGTGGTCACGACGGGGCACGATCTCGTAGACGGGGTTGTACATGACGCGGCGGGATCCCTGGGTGCTCACCAGACCCTCGGCTCTGAGAACGACACCGCACTCGATCCCGGGGATCGCGGTGCGGCCGAGAAAGCGAAGGTGCAGGCTGCCGGTGCGGTCGGCGAGCTCGACGTCGAGCGTCATCGCCGTGCCGTTGTCGGGAAGGCTGAGGGTCTGGACGCGCCCCCTGACTGTCGCGCGGCGGCGGTCGCCGGTCTCGGCGATGGGGGTGATCCCGGTCTCGGGCGAGGGAGCCTCACCGAAGGGGTCCTCGGTGCTCGATGCCGCCCGGAGTCGGTCGATCACACGGTTGAACAGGCCCACTGGCTCTCCCTCTGCTCAGCGGATCTCGGTGATCTCGGGTCCGCGCTCGAACGGGTTGTCGATGCTCTGACCCCTGGTGCTGTCGGCCTCGGTGCCCTCGGGCACCTCGGTCCCGGGTGGCTGCTTGGGCAGCTCCAGGGCGAGCACCTCACGAGGGGCCATCGGGACCTCACCGCGCACGACGACCATGTCGTCGAGGAGGGCATAGAACTGCTGGGCGGCGGCATTGTCGATCGCAGCGTGCCCGGACATGACCGCACGGAAGAACCACCGGGGTCCGTCGATGCCGACGAAGCGCACGGGCGAGAAGACCGTCTGACCGCTCGCTGCCCGCGCCGGCATCCGGGCGTGGAGCTCGACGCCGTAGGGGCCCTCGGCCTCGTCGGCCGTCCCGCCCGCGGTCGCGAGGCCCTGGGCGATCTCGTCGCGGATCTCATCCCAGATCCCCATCGTCTTCGGTGCGGCGAAGACCTGCACCTGCATCTGGGAGTCACCGAGAACGAGGTGGGCGGCGATGAGCTTCTTGCGCTCCTGGTCCGCCTCGAGCCGCAGCTGCATCCCGGGGATGCCCCGCAGCCGGAGCGAGCCGAGGTCGACCCGGCCATCGAGGTCGGGGACGGCGCTGTGGTCCTTGGGGCCAGGGGTCGCTGGCTGCTCGGGCGTGACCTCAGCGGTCTCGTCCGGGACGGGCTGGTTCTTCTTACGGCCGAAAATTCCCACGGCTAGTGATCAGTCTCCAAGGATGGCTGGACGGTCGGTCTTCAGGCGCAGCAGGTCAGGCGCGCTCAGCAGGCGTGCCGAATCCACCGCTCGATCCGTGTCCAGTGTCGCCCCGAACACTCTCCGGAAGCGAATCGACAGCGATGAACTCAGCGGTGACGACCGGGATGACGAGCAGCTGGGCGATGCGGTCCCCCGCGCCGAGGTGCACCGGCTCGGCCCCGAGGTTGACGAGATTGACGAGGATCTCGCCGCGGTACCCGCTGTCGATCGTCCCGGGTGCGTTGACGATACTCAGCCCGTGCCTGGCGGCCAGGCCCGAACGTGGGTGGACGAGGCCGACATACCCCTCCGGGATCGCGACTGCGACCCCGGTGCCGACGAGCGCGCGCTCCCCCGGCGCGAGCGAGACGCCCTCGGTGGCGCTCAGGTCGGCGCCCGCGTCGCCGGGCTTGGCGTACGCGGGCGCGACGGCTCCGGGGCTGAGGCGGAGCGGGATCTGCAGACCCACCGGGGCGGGGTGCTCGCTCAGGCTGCGCACTCGCTGCAGACCATGACGCCGTTCTTCTCGGTCGCCAGCTGGCTGCGGTGGTGGACGAGGAAGCACTGGCTGCACGTGAACTCGTCGGCCTGGCGCGGCAGGACCCGCACGGAGAGCTCCTCCCCGGACAGGTCGGCCCCCGGAAGCTCGAAGCTCTCGTTCTGCTCGGTCTCATCGACGTCGACGCTCGAGGCTCGGGTGTCGACGCGGCGGGACTTCAGCTCTTCGATCGACTCCTCGGAAATGTCGTCGTCGGTCTTGCGTGGTGCGTCATAGTCGGTGGCCATGCGTGGTCTCCTTCACCCGGAACGTCTAGCAGCGAGGCGGATTGTGCCGCATTCTCAGGCAGATGTCACGTCGGCGGTCTACGCACGGCGTTGATTGCCCGTTCGAGCCGGACAACGAACGAGCGGTGCAGGGCATTCCCGGCGGCGACCACCATGTCCGCGGACGGGAGCAGGGAACCGCCCCCGGAGGGGTATGCGGTGCTCCCCTCACCCGTCCCGTCGCCCTGTGCCGTGCCGGTCTTCGCCCCGGAGACCGCACCACCGGACTCGGTGACGATGAGCCACCCGGCGGCGAGGTCCCACGGATTGAGGCCGCGCTCGTAGTACGCGTCGACGCTGCCCTCCGCGACCCGGCACAGGTCGAGGGCGGCACTGCCCATGCGCCGGATGTCGCGGATGTCCGCGATGAGGTCGGCGACGACAGCGGCCTGCCACGCGCGGCGCTCACCGGCATACCCGAAGCCGGTGGCCACGAGCGCCTGGCCCAGGTCGGTCTCCGTGGTCGCGGCGAGCCGGTGCACCCGGCCATGCCGGTCGGTGCGGGTCGCACCCCGGCCGAGGGCGGCGCTGTAGACGTCACCGGTGACGGGATTGACGACGGCGCCGGCGACCGGCTGCCAGTGTCCGGGGACGTTCGGGTCGCCGGTCACTGCCGCGATGCTCACGGCGTACGCAGGGATGCCGTACAGGTAGTTGACCGTGCCGTCGATGGGGTCGACGACCCAGGTGAGGCCGGACTCCCCGACGCGGTTGCCGCCCTCCTCCTCACCGAGGAAGCCGTCCTGGGGACGGCGGGTGGCGAGCACAGCGACGATGTGGTCCTGGGCCCGTTGGTCCATCTCGGTCACGACATCGGTCTCGGTCGACTTCGTCGCGACCTCGAGCCGGTCGGGACGGTCCTCGACGATGATGCGGCCGGTCTCGACCGCTACCTCGACCGCGATCGCGCGCAGCTCCTCCGCGTCGTGGGTGCTCATGGGTCAGTCCGATCCGCAGAGCGCGGGGCGGTCGGTGCGCAGGTTGGGGCAGCAGCCCGGTGCGCAGACCGCCGGTGCCGCCTCGACCCCGGCGAGGCCGGGGGTCGCGGGCGTCCCCCCCCGTGCCTGAGCGGCGCGTTCGAGCACCAGGTCGACGAGTCCGCGCACGAACGCTGCCTCGGTGCCTGCGGTCCCGGCGCGCACGACCCGCAGACCGAGCCGCTCGGCTGTTGCCTGGGCCTCGGTGTCGAGGTCGTAGACGACCTCCATGTGGTCTGAGATGAACCCGATCGGCGCGAGCACGACCGACTCGACGCCCTCGTCCGCGAGCTCCTCGAGGCGGTCGTTGACATCGGGCTCGAGCCACGGCTGCTGCGGCGGACCGGACCGGGAGCAGAACACGAGCTCCCCCTGGAGGTCCGGCAGGTCGAGGGCGGCCGCAACGCGTTCGGTGACGGCCTCGGCCAGGGCGAGGTGCTGGCGGGTGTAGAGCCTGCCCTCCCCGTCGCCTGGGCCGCTCGTCTCGTCCATGGCTGTCGGGATCGAGTGGGTGACGAAGAGCAGGGCCGGGGCCGGGGCGCCGGCGTCGTCGGCGCTGCGCACGTCCTCTAGGGCGGCCTGCACGGCGGCGACGTTGGCGTCGACGAAGCCGGGGTGCAGCGCATACGGCCTGATCTTGTCCACCTCGAGCAGGACCCCGGTCGCGTCCTCTGCGGCGGCCACGGCGTCGGCGAGATTCTCGCGGTACTGCCGGCAGGACGAGTACGACGAGTAGGCACTCGTGGTCAGGACGAGCACCCGTCGGTGGCCGGCCTCGGCGAGGCCGGTCAGGGTGTCGGCGACGAGAGGCTCGAAGTTCCGGTTCGCGAAGTGGACGGTCACGGGGAACCCACGGTCGGCGAGCTCTGCCTCCAGGGCTGCGATGAGGGCCCGGTTCTGGGCGTTGATCGGGCTGACCCCGCCGAACAGCGCGTAGTGCTGCCCGACCTCGGCGAGCCGCTCGTCCGGGATCCCCTTGCCCGCCGTCACGCGCCGCAGGAACGGCAGGACGTCGTCGGGACCCTCCGGTCCACCGAAGGACAGCAGGACGAGGGCGTCGTAGGGGGACAGGTCGGCCGGGAGCGTGCTCGGAGCAGCGGAAGTGGACACCGATCGATTCTAGGAGTGCCCGAGACCGACGAAATGTGGCGCCCCCACCGCGTGCCCTCTTGGTGGAAGCCTCGACGTTTGGCACCCTCGCTGTCATGGGACAGGGCCAGACAGAGTTGCGCCTCATCGGCGTGCACGAGAGCGGCGCTCACCTGCTGCTGTCCGACGGTGACGGTGGGCGCTACCTCCTCCCGCTCGATGAGACGCTCAAGGCAGCGGCGCGACGCGACCGGCCCCGCATGGGCCAGCTGCAGATCGAGATCGACGGCGCGATCCGTCCCCGCGAGGTCCAGGCGCTCATGCGCACCGGCCTGACCCCCGAGGAGATCGCCGACCGGACCGGGTGGAGCGCCGAGCGCATCCGCCGCTACGAGGGCCCGGTGCTCGCCGAGCGCGAGTACGCCGCGAACCTCGCCCAGCAGGTCTATGTCCGCGCCGGCTCCAACCCGATCATGCTCGGCACCCGTGTCAACCGTCGGCTGCACAACCGCGACGTCAAACCGGAGACGACCTCGTGGGACGCGGTCCGCTCCGAGGAGGGGAACTGGACGGTCAGCATCACCTTCGCCGCCGGCGGCCGCGAGCGCACGGCCTCCTGGTACTTCGACCTCGAGGGGCGCAGTGTCGTCGCCGCGAACGACGAGGCCCGCTGGCTGAGCGAGGAGAGCACCCCGCGCGGCCCGATCCCGGCGCCGCACCCGCCCAGCTCCGACGATGACGATGTCGCCGTGTTCGACGTCGAGGCCGACGGCAACGTCACCTCCCGCAAGCGCCCACTACCCGAGCCGATCGACCTGATGCAGGCGATGCGGGACGGCTCGGCACGCAACCGGCGCCGGCGGCGGCGCGGCAGCGGGTCGCCGAC
>JAAYSB010000223.1 GCA_012518475.1 Intrasporangiaceae bacterium
ACAACCTGGCAATTACCAGGTTGTGGCACGCACCGTGGGTGCGCAGGATGTTGCCCGTGGTCAGCCGCGGACGAGCTCGGCGGTCTCGGTGGCGATCTCGAGCTCCTCGTTCGTCGGGATGACGAGCATGGCGGTGCCGCTCTCCGGCGTCGTGATGAACCGCTCCCCGGTCCCGTGCTCGTTCGCGTCGCCATCGAGGACGACGCCGAACAGCCCGAGCCGCTCGGCGAGCATCCCGCGCACGACCGAGCCGTGCTCGCCGATCCCGCCGGTGAGCACGACGGCGTCGAGGCGTCCGAGCTCGGCGGCATAGGCGCCGATGTACTTCACGAGCCGGTGCACCATGACGTCGAGGGCCAGTCGCGCCTGCTCGTCGCCCTCGAGGTAGCGCTCGGTGACGGTGCGGGCGTCGTTGACACCTGCGAGCGCGTGGAGGCCGGACTCCTTGTTCAGCATCCGGTCCACCGCCGCGGCATCGAGGCCGGCAACGCGCAGCAGATAGGAGCTCAGTGACGGGTCCACGTCCCCGGACCGGGTGCCCATGACGAGGCCCTCGAGCGGCGTCAGGCCCATGGAGGTGTCGATGCTCCGGCCACCGCTGACGGCGGTGGCGCTGCAGCCGTTCCCGAGGTGAAGCACGACGAGCGCCGTCTCCTCGAGCGGGCGGCCCAACAGCTCCGCTGCCCGCCGTGAGACATACGCGTGGGAGGTCCCATGGAAGCCGTAGCGGCGGATCTTGTAGTCCACTCGCCACCGCAGTGGGACGGCATAGGTGTATGCGGAGGCCGGCATGGTCTGGTGGAACGCCGTGTCGAACACCGCCACCTGGGGTATGCCGGGGAACAGCTCCAGGGTCGCGTCGATGCCGTGCAGGTGGGCCGGGTTGTGCAGCGGCGCGAGTGGAGAGAGCTCCTCGATGATGTCGCGGACCCGGGCATCGATGAGCGTCGCCCCGGAGAACTCGGCACCGCCGTGCACCACCCGGTGGCCGATCGCGAGCAGATGCGCGGGATCGAGTCGGTCGCCCATGTCGTCGAGGGCGTGCCGCAGGGCTGCCTCATGGTCGGGAACGTCACTGCCGGCCTCACCGATGCGCTCGACGAGGCCCTTGGCGTGGACGGAGCCGTCGGTCGGGTCGATGAGCTGATACTTCAGGGACGACGAGCCCGCGTTGATGACGAGAACGAGGTCGCTCACCGGTTGCCTCCCGCCTGGATGGCCGTGATGACGATGGTGTTGACGATGTCTCGCACCAGGGCGCCGCGGGACAGGTCGTTGACCGGCTTGCCGAGACCCTGCAGAACGGGGCCGATCGCAACGGCGGAGGCGCTGCGCTGAACCGCCTTGTAGGTGTTGTTGCCGGTGTTGAGGTCCGGGAAGATCAGCACGTTCGCCGCGCCGGCGACGGGGCTGTCCTTGAGCTTGGTCGCAGCCACGGCTGGATCGACGGCGGCGTCGTACTGGATCGGGCCCTCGACGAGGAGCTCGGGCGCACGCTCGCGGACCAGGTCGGTCGCCTCACGCACCTTCTCGACGTCGGCTCCGGTGCCCGATGCCCCGGTCGAGTACGACAACATCGCCACGCGGGGGTCGATGCCGAACTGGGCCGCGGTGCGGGCCGAGGAGATCGCGATGTCGGCGAGCTGGGCGGCGGTCGGGTCGGGGTTGATCGCGCAGTCGCCGTAGACGAGAACGCGGTCGGCCAGGCACATGAAGAAGACGCTCGAGACGACCGAGACGCCTGGCGCGGTCCGCACGATCTCGAGGGCCGGGCGCACGGTTGCGGCCGTCGTCGTGACGGAGCCGGAGACCATGCCGTCGGCGAGGCCCTGGTGCACCATGAGCGTGCCGAAGTAGGACCGGTCGGTGACGATGTCGTGCGCCATCTCGACGGTGACGCCCTTGTGCGCCCGGATCCGCGCATACTCCTCGGCGAAGCCGATCCGCCACTCGCTGTGGATGGGGTCGACGATGTCGATCCCGGTGAGATCGACGTTGCGGTCCCGGGCGACCGCCTGCACCGCGTCCGGGTCGCCGAGGAGGGTGAGTCTGGCAATGCCGCGCTCGTGACAGATCGCAGCCGCTTCGAGGACCCGCGGCTCGGTCCCCTCGGGCAGGACGATCCGGGCCTGGGTGCGACGCGCTGCGTCGACGATGTCGTGCTCGAACATCAGCGGGGTGACGACCCGCTCCCGCTCGGGCCGGTCACCGATGTGCAGCAGCCCGCTCGCGTCGATCGTCTCGTCGATGGCGGCAACGGCTGCCTCGATCTTGCGCTGGGACGTCGCGGTGATGCGCCCTGCCGTGTGGAGCAGTGCGCTTGCCGTGTCCATGGTGCTGGAGTCCACGGCGACCATGGGCAGGCTGAGATCGACACCGTCGATGAGGCGGGAGATCTGCGGGGAGAGCTCGAAGCCACCGTTGAGGATGATGCCGGACAGGCCGGGGAACGTCGTCGCCCGGTGGGCGAGCAGCGTGCCGATGACGATCGCCTCCCGGTCGGCGGGGACGATGACGACGCAGCCCTCCGTGATCCGGTCCAGGACATTGGGCAGCGTCATGGCGGCGACGACGATGCCGTGGCACTCGCGATCGAGGAGGTCGGCGTCACCGTGCACGAGCTCACCGTCGGTGGCCTCGAGGTAGTCCTGCATCGTCGGTGCGCGCAGGAGCGGGACATCGGCGACGACCGAGACCGTCAGGTCCCCGACGGCCGCCCGCAGCAGCTCGTCGGTGCGGGCCAGCTTCTCGGGACGGACCTGGTTGGCGACGACGCCGGCCACGGTGGCGTGGTGGTCGCGGGCCGCGGCCAGGGCGAGCTGGGCAGCGGTGGCCGTCGACGTCGGGCCCCGCTCCCCGCCGGGGATGACGAGCAGCATCGGGGTGCCGAGGTTGGCGGCGACCTGGGAGTTGAAGGCGAACTCGCTCGGCGCAGTGACGTCGGCGAAGTCCGAGCCGATGACGAGCACCGTGTCGAACTGCTCGGCAACGGTGTGGAACCCCTCGACGATCCGGGTCATGGCCGATTCGACCCCGAGGTTGTGCACCTCGTCATAGGTCACGCCCACCGCGGTTGCCGGGTCCTGGGCGAGCTCTTCCATGCCGAGCACGGTGAGCTGGCCGAGGAGCAGCTCGACGAGCTCGTCGTCCCGCTCCGCGACGGGCCGATAGACGCCGATTCGACCGTGCCGCCGCGCCAGCTGGTGGAGGATGCCGAGGGCCACGGCTGACTTGCCGGACGCGGCGTCGGTGGCGCTGATATAGAGGCTTGTCACGCCTGCCAACCCTAGTCTGCGTCGAGGCGGCTCTCGAACAGGGCACGGACCGCGGCGTTGCTCCGGATGAGGTCGAGGGCGTAGTCGGCGTGACCAGGCACATAGCCGTTGCCGACGAGCATCCGCACGTCTGCGGCGAGACCCTCGGCACCGAGAGCAGCGGCGGCGAAGCTCGTCGCCATCGAGAAGAAGATGATCGTCCCGCCCTCAGCCGTGGCGAGAACCGCAGGCTGTTCACACCCGGGCACGTCGACACAGACGACCGTCACGTCTGCGGGGCCGCCGGCCTGCTCGACGGCCGCGGACAGGCCGAGCGGTGAGCGGGCGTCGGCGATGACGACCTCGTCCGCCAGGCCGGTCCCCTCGAGGAGACGCGCCTCCTCCTCGTGAGGCACGACGGCGATCCGGCGACCTGCGCGGGCCTGCTCGGCTGCCGCGAGCGACAGCGACCCGGACTTCCCCGCCCCACCGAGGACGGCGACCGTCGGTGGCCGGCCGCTCGACGCATACTCCCCTACCACTCGAGCCACGAGCGCAGGAGCACCGCAGACGTCCATGACCATGAGGGCGAGGTCGGCGCTGAGATCCTCCGGGAGCACGGCGGCGATGGAGCGGCTGAAGAGGATGGCGTGTCCCTGTGCCGGCACCCGCTCGGAGCGGCCGTCCCAGCGCGCGAGCCCGTCGGTGATCTCGAGAGGGGTCAGGCTGAGCGAGACGAGGGTGGCGACCCGGTCACCGACGGTCAGGCCGAGCGGCGACTCCTCGCCGACCTCCTCCACCGTGCCGATGAGCATGCCGCCGGAACCGGTGACCGGGTTCTGCATCTTGCCCCGGGTGGCGACGATCTCCAGGACCTCGGCACGCACGGCAGCTCCGTCTCCGGCGTGCTTGTCGTGCAGCTGACGGAAGGACGCGGCGTCGAGGTTGAGGGTCTCGATCGCGATGCGCACCTCCCCCGGCCGGATGTCGCGGCTGTTGTCGAGCCGCTCGGCCGCCTGAGGCAGGGTCGTCGGGGCACCGGCCGCGTCCAGCGGGGCAAGGACACGGTGCAGCCCGACCGGGGACTCGGCGGTCAGATCGGCGTCAGTCACTTCAGATTCTCCCGTGGTTGTTCGGCTTGTCTGCAAGATTTCGCGATATGCCTGCGTGACACATGCAGTTTCTCCACCTATCCTGCCATCTATGACCGCACTCGAGCAGCCATATGTCTACGCGCGCCGCGAGCTCCTCGAGCCCGACTGGACACGGTTCCCGGGCTGGCGTGACGTCACCACCGAGCAGTGGGAGGACGTCCAGTGGCAGCGGGTGAACTGCGTCAAGAACATCAAGCAGCTGCGTGAGCTCATGGGTGACCTCCTCGAGGAGCGGTTCTATGCCGACCTCGAGCGCGACCAGCAGGAGCGGGCGACGATGTCGATGCTCGTGCCCCCGCAGATGCTCAACACGATGGTCTCCGAGATGACCTGGGCCGACGGCAGGATGCCGGCAGCGGGCGCGGAGTTCACCGACGCGTTCTACGCCGACCCGATCCGGGCCTACATGCTGCCGGTGTTCTCAGACCGGCGCACCGACTGGCCGAGCCACCCGTTCGCCACCCGCGACAGCCTCCACGAGCACGACATGTGGGCCGTCGAGGGGCTGACGCACCGCTACCCGACCAAGGTCCTCGCCGAGATGCTCCCGACCTGCCCCCAGTACTGCGGTCACTGCACCCGCATGGACCTCGTCGGCAACTCGACCCCCCAGATCGCGAAGCTCAAGCTGGCGGGCAAGCCGGTCGACCGCTACGCCGCGATGCTGGACTATCTCCAGCGGACCCCGGGCGTGCGTGATGTCGTCGTCTCCGGCGGTGACGTGGCCAACATGCCGTGGAAGAACCTCGAGGGATTCCTCGACAAGCTGCTCGAGGTGGAGACCATCCGTGACATCCGGCTCGCGACCAAGGCCCTCATGGGTCTGCCCCAGCACTGGCTCCAGCCGGACGTCGTCGAGGGAGTGGCGCGGGTCTCCGGGAAGGCCCGTTCCCGCGGGGTGTCGGTCGCCATCCACACCCATGTCAACAACGTCCAGTCCGTCACACCGCTCGTGGCCAGGGCGACGGTGGCCATGCTCGACGCCGGACTGCGCAACGTCCGCAACCAGGGGGTGCTCATGCGCGGCATCAACGACTCCCCCGAGCAGCTCCTCGACCTCTGCTTCGCCCTGCAGGACGAGGCGATGATCACGCCGTACTACTTCTACATGTGCGACATGATCCCGTTCTCCGAGCACTGGCGGCTCTCGCTCTCCGAGGCCCAGGAGCTGCAGCACGCGATCATGGGGTACCTCCCTGGATTCGCCACCCCGCGCATCGTGTGCGACGTCCCCTTCGTCGGGAAGCGGTGGGTGCACCAGGTCGAGTCCTACGACACCGAGAAGGGAATGTCCTTCTGGCGCAAGCACTACCGGACCTCGATCGAGGTCGGTGACGAGCAGGCGCTGTCCCGTGAGTATGTCTACTACGACCCGATCTACACCCTTCCGGAGTCGGGTCAGCAGTGGTGGCGCGACAACACCGACCTCGACGCAGCGCACGCTGCCGCGTTCGCCTCTGCCGAGTCCTCCCGGGTCGCGTCGCTCGGCTAGGGCTCGACTAGCCTCTCTCTGGTGAGCACCCCGGCCACGGTGGCCCTGACCCGTCTCGGCCTCCCGTTCCAGACGCATACCTATGCCCATGATCCGTCGGTGTCCGCCTACGGGCAGGAGGCAGCCGACGCGACCGGCGTGGAGCCGGAACGGATCTTCAAGACGCTGCTGGTCGACACCGGCCGGACCCTCGCCGTCGGGATCGTGCCCGTCTCCGGTTCGTTGGACCTCAAGGCGGTAGCGGCTGCGCTGTGCGTGAAGAAGGTGACGATGGCCGAGCCCGCAGTGGCAGAACGGTCGACGGGGTATGTCGTGGGCGGGATCTCGCCGGTCGGCCAGCGCAAGGCGCTCCCGACTGTCATCGACGAGTCGGCGCGCGGGTTCGAGACGGTCTTCGTCTCGGGCGGGCGTCGTGGGTTCGAGATCGAGCTCGCGCCGGACGACCTCGCGGCTGCCACGGGCGGCACGTTCGCGACCATCTCGCGTGAGCGCCTGCCGGCTGGATCGCGCGCAGCCCCTCCGTGATCGCGCAATCGCGAGATGACGGAGGCTACTCCCAGGGCGTGGAGAGGACGACGGTGGTGCGGGTCGAGACAGCCGCCGCAGCGCGGATCCGACCGATGAGGTCCTCGAGGTCGGAGGGAGTGCCGCAGCGGATCTTGAGGATGTAGTTCTCGTCCCCGGCCACCGAGTAGCACGCCTCGATCTCGCTCAGCTCGCGGAGCCGCTCCGGGATGTCGTCCGCGGCACCGGGGTCGACCGGAGTGACAGAGATGAACGCGGTGATCGGGAGGCCGACCTGGTCGGCATCGATGCGGACCGTATAGCCGGTGATGACGCCCCGCTCCTCGAGCCGCCGGACCCGCTGGTGCGCTGCCGAGGTCGAGAGTCCGAGGATCTTCCCGAGGTCGGTATAGCTGAGTCGGCCGTCCTTGCGCAGGAGGTCGACAATCCGGCGGTCCGTGGCTTCCACGGTGCCAGCCTAATCCGGTCGACAGGCGTGGCAGGCTTGGGCTCGTGGACCGACTACTCCTCCTCGACTCAGCCTCGCTGTACTACCGGGCCTTCTTCGGTGTCCCGGAGCAGGGACGCAGCCCGTCCGGCGCGCCGACGAACGCGGTCCGGGGCTTCACGGACATGATCGCCACGCTTGTCACCGCCCACTCCCCCACCCACCTCGTCGCGGCCTGGGACGACGACTGGCGGCCGCAGTGGCGGGTCGATCTCATCCCCAGCTACAAGACCCACCGCCTGGTGGAGGGCAGCGACGTCATCGAGGAGTCGCCCGAGGCGCTGACCCCCCAGGTCCCGGTCATCCGGGATCTCCTCGCGGCGGTCGGGATCACCAGGGTCGGAGCCCCCGGCTACGAGGCGGACGACATTATCGGCACCCTGGCGCACCACCACGGGGGAGCCATGGCCGTCGACGTCGTCACCGGCGACCGGGACCTGCTCCAGCTCGTCGACGACGCCCGCCACGTCCGGGTCCTCTATACCGGCAAGGGCGGAGTGCGTGACCCGGACATCGTCACGCAGAGCCTCCTCCAGGAGAAGTACGGCGTCCCGGACGGGCGTGGCTACCTCGAGATGTCGGTGCTCCGTGGTGACACCAGCGACGGACTGCCGGGCGTGAAGGGAATCGGCGACAAGACCGCCGCTGCGCTCATCGCGCAGTTCGGCTCTCTGGCGGCGCTGCGCGCGGCGGTCGATGGCGGTGACCCGAGCATCAAGGGCGCCCGCCGGGCCAACCTCGAGGCGGCCGGCCCCTATCTCGACGTTGCTCCCACGGTCGTGGCGGTCGCCCAGGACGTCGCACTGCCCCCGGCCGACTACTCGCTGCCGAAGGAGATCGCCGATCCGGCCCTTCTCGACGACCTGGTCGCGACCTTCGGCCTGGAGTCCCCGGTCCGGCGACTGCTCACCGCACTGGACCTGGCCTGACAGAATCACACCCGAGCTGTTGGCACGGAGGGAGACACGGATGGTCGACAAGCAGGAGTCCTGGATCGAGCTGCTCATGTCGGTGGGCAAGGAGCTGGGGCTGGAGGTGCCCACCCCTGGGCGGCCGTGGCCACCGCGGCCACCGCAGGCTCAGCCGATCGCCGTTGTGGAGACTGCTCCAGCGGGCACGCGTCTCATCGAGTCGTCGGAAACGCTCTCGCGTGAGGAGCTCGCCGAGCTCCTGGAGTCCCTCGCCGCGAAGGTCCGCGGTGGCGAGCTCTCCTTGCGGACCGGCGCCTACGCGGTGAGCTTCGATGTCCCCGACGAGGTGACGGTCGACGTCGCTGCGGTCTCCGAGGATGGTGACGGAGCCACCGATATCGAGCTCGGTATCGTCGTGCACTGGCAGGCACCGACGGCGCTCGACCAGGGGTCGCAGCGTACCGGCTGAGACCTGTTCAGAGGACGGCTCGGGCGCGCTCCGCCCAGTCCTGAGCCAGGCTGAGACGGGCCCGAGCCTGCTCTGGGGTGGCCCCGGAGACGAGGCTGAGCAGGACCCCGGCGACCCGAGCGCGCAGAGCTCCCGGGTGCACCATCTGCTCGAAGAACCGGCCCCACTTCTCGGCCACCTCCGCTCCCCGCGGGTAGTGGACCGGGGACAGGGCCGGCAGGACGGCCAGGTGCGCGGTGAGGCAGGCCAGATCATCCTCGCGGCGCCCCGGCCCCACCGTGTCGACATCGATGAGCCGGGCCGGCCGACCGTCCGTGCAGAAGATGTTGGCCTCATGGAAGTCGCCATGAGTGGGGACGAGTGGCCCGACGGGGAACTCGGCTGTCAGCTCCGTGATGTCCGCTGTGAGCTCGGTGATCTCCTGGGCCAGGTCAGGCACCCGGGCCGCCGCCATCGGCCCGTGGAAGTCGATCCGGTCGGTCCACGAGGGTCGCGTCGGCAGGTCGAGCACCTCGTCGGGCAGCCGGTCGAGGAGAGTGACCGCCAAGGCCGGGTCGGGCTCGGTCTCGCTCTGTCCCAGCTGCCACGCCGAGAGGGCGACAGCGAGGGAGACGCCCGGGACTGCAGCGGTGATGAGGACACCGGGCTCGGGCTGGGCGACGACATCGGGGCCGAGCCCGGCGAGCAGCGTGTGACGCCGGGTGAGCAGCTCACCGAGCTTCGGACGGAGCACCTTGGTGAAGTAGACCTGGTCGCCTCGGGTCGTTCGCAGCACGGCTCGCCGCAGCGGTCGATAGACGAGGACATCGGTGCCGTCGGGCTCGGTGGTGCCATCCGGTCCAGGGGGTAGCCAGGTGGCGAGCACCTCCGGGGTGCAGGCTCCGAACAGCCCCGGCAGCCGGGGGTCGGCGGGATGGCGCCAGACCCGGATCTGTTCCCCCTCGACCGAGACCGTGGCACCCGCGTCGACGTCGGCTGTGGTCGCGACGAGGAACTCGTAGACCTGGTGGTCCGGTGGGCCGTAGGTCACGTGGTAGGTGACCGAGGTCTCCGAGCCGATCCGGTCGTGGACCTCATGAACCATGACCTCGAACCCGGGCACTGTCGCCCCGGGCTGACCCGTGAGCGCACCCTGGATGAGCTCCGCAGCCCGAGGGCCGGTGAGAAGCGAGACGATGGGGCGCACGGTGTCTAGTCCATCATGAGCGGAGCCCCCGACCCGCTGACCAGTAGGGTGCTCCTCTGCTGAGTGTTCAGTCGCCCGAGTCGGCCGACGGAGCCGAGTAGGCGGAGGCCGGGGAGTCAGCCGAGGCCGGGGAGTCGACCTGCGGGGCGGGAGCCTTGGGAGCGGGGGCCGGCTGGACGGGGGCCTTGACGACCGGGGCCTTCTTCGGCGGCACCGTCGTCGCGGACGGGGCGGACGGGGCAGACTTCGGGGAGACCGCGGACTGCGGTGACTGGGTGGAGGGAGCGCTGGGCGCGGACGTCGGGCTCGGGCTGGAGACCGGGGAGGGAGAGCTGTGGGCAGACACGGTGTCGTCGGTCACCTCGTCGGCCGGCAGAGTGATGGCCGGACGCGGTTCTCCCCCGAACGAGTTGGCCTGGGCATTGATGGCGACGCCGGCGACGGCAGCCAGGCCAAGCGCCCCGGTGACGGCCCAGGCGGCGGGCTTCTTCATCTTCATGGTCTTCTCCTCGGTGGCACTTCGTCCTGTTGCCTACTAGAACACCAGCCGGATGTGACAGAACGCTGAGATGGCCATGAGGGGATTCTCATGAAGCGGCCGCCCGGCCCCGACAACCGGGCCTGAGGCTGCTCTGGCTGAGGTCAGTCGAGCCGGTCAGCGGCCACCACGCCGCGCAGCACGGCCTGCACGGCCTTGCGGGCGGTGCCCCGCAGCTGGGGCGTCGGTGCGGCATCAGCGATCTGGTCGAGCAGATCGACGAGCTGCTTGCACCGGCGTACGAAGTCTCCGGCGGCGATCTCCTGCCCGCTGAGCACCACGTCGAGGGACTGCCCGCTCGCCCAGCGATGGACCATCCACGCCATGCCGCCGTCCGGCGGGCCTGTCTCGGGGAGCGCGTTCTCGGCCTCCCGGTCGTTGATCTCGGACCACAGGGCGTCCATCTGCCGGATCGCGTCGGCCACGTCCTCGTTCGGCATCCGCGGTGACGGGTCCGCGTCGTCGTGGCGGGGCTCATGGATGAGCGAGCTGACGACCGCGGCGAGCGATGGCGTATCGAGCCTGGCCCAGGTCCCGGTGCGCAGAGACTGGGCAGCCAGCAGGTCCTTCTCGGTGTAGAGCCGCCGCAGCTTGTCCCCCAGCTCGGTCGTCGACTCCCCCGCCTCATCGAGATAGCCGAGGTCGGACAGCACGTCACAGATCCGCTCGAAGGTCTTGGCGACCGAGTTGGTCCGACCATCGACCTTGCGCTGCACCGCGGAGTTCTCCCGCTTCAGCCGCCACCACCGCTCAGCCCAGCGGGCATGGTCCTCCCGCTCCGGACACCGGTGACACGGGTGGGACCGGAGTCGGTGCCGGAGGTCCTCGATCCGCTTGTCCTCGCCCCCGGCCGCCTCGACCGCCCGGTGCCTCGGGGGCGGGTCGTCGGGGACGGCGATCCGCAGCGTCGTCGCCAGGTCGCGGCGGGCCTTGGGATTCTTGGGGTTGAAGTTCTTCGGAACGCGCACACTCGCCACAGCCTCAACCGGACGGGGAACGTCGAGGGTGGTGAGCCGGACGATCCTGCGGTCCTCGGTGAGCACCGTCGGCAGCTCGGTCTGTCCGCGGTAGGAGCGGGCAGGGGTGACGACGACGGCCCAGCCCGCACGCCGTCCGGACGGCACCTTGATGACATCGCCGATCCGGAGCGCCGTCAGGCTCACCTCCGCTGCCGCCCGCTGCGAGGCCGCACGGGCCTTGCTCCCCTCCTTCTGCGCCTGGTTGATCTGGTGACGGAGCGCTGCGTACGAGGCGAAGTCGCCCAGATGGCACTGCATCGCCTCGGCGTAGGCGTCCAGGGCCTCCTGGTTCTTGCGAACGGTCGACGCGAGCCCCACGACCGAGCGGTCCGCCTGGAACTGGGCGAACGAGGTCTCAAGGATCTCCGCGGCGGTCTCCCGGCCCACAGTGGCGACGAGGTTGACGGCCATGTTGTAGGTCGGTCGGAAGCTCGAGCGCAGTGGATAGGTCCGGGTCGAGGCCAGGCCGGCGACGCCCTGGGGGTCCAGGCCCCGGTGCCAGAGAACGACCGCGTGCCCTTCGATGTCGATGCCCCGCCGCCCGGCCCGGCCGGTGAGCTGGGTGTACTCCGCCGGGGTGAGCTCGGCGTGGGTCTCGCCGTTGAACTTCGTGAGCTTCTCGATGACCACCGTGCGCGCGGGCATGTTGATGCCCAGCGCGAGGGTCTCGGTCGCGAACACGGCCCGGATCTGCGCGGTGGTGAACAGCTCTTCGACGATCTCCCGGAAGAGCGGCAGCATCCCGGCATGGTGGGCCGCGAAGCCGCGCGTCAGGCCCTCGACGAAGTCCCAGTAGCCGAGCACGGTGAGGTCCTCGTCGGCGAGCGCGGCGATCTTCTGCTCGACGTGCCGCCGGATCCGCTCGCCCTGCTTCTCGGGGATGAGGCGCACCCCCGCGGAAAGCATCTGACCAACGGCCGCGTCGCAGCCGGCGCGGCTGAAGATGAAGGTGATCGCGGGCAGCAGGCCAGCGCGCTCGAGCTCGATGATGACCTCGACGCGACTGGGCGCTCCCCCGCGCGCAGGGCCCCGCCCGGGTCGGCCACCGGGTCCACCGCGTCGTGGCCCACCGTCGCGCCGGGCCCGGCCCCGTCCGACGCGCCCGGCACGGCCGGCGTCGGAGGCGGCCTGGTCGGTCCAGCCGCCGGCGTGCTCGGCGTTGCGGATCGCCTGGATCACCTGCGCGTTGAGCCTGGTGTCGTCGAACAGGTCGTACATCGTGCGACCCACCATCATGTGCTGCCAGAGCGGCACCGGCCGGTGCTCCGAGACGACGATCTCGTGCTCTCCGCGGACCTCCGCCAGCCACGCGCCGAACTCCTCGGCGTTGCTCACGGTTGCTGACAGGGAGACGACCTGCACCGACTGCGGCAGGTGGATGATGACCTCCTCCCAGACGGCGCCCCGGAAGCGGTCGGCGAGGTAGTGCACCTCGTCCATGACGACGAAGCCGAGGCCGGTCAGCGTCGTGCTCGCCGCATACATCATGTTGCGGAGCACCTCGGTCGTCATGACGACGACCGGCGCCTCGCCGTTGATGGAGGAGTCACCGGTGAGCAGTCCGACGTTGTCCGCGCCGTGCTGGCGGACGAGGTCGTGGTACTTCTGGTTCGACAGGGCCTTGATGGGGGTGGTGTAGAACGCCTTGCGCCCGGTCACGAGCGCCAGGTGGACGGCGAACTCACCGACGACCGTCTTGCCCGCCCCGGTGGGAGCTGCGACGAGCACGCCCTTGCCGTCCTCGACGTGCTGAGCGGCCTCGATCTGGAACTCGTCGAGCGGGAAGTCGAGCCGGTCCGTGAACTCCCGCAGGTGGGGGTATCGGGACCTGGCCCGCGCGGCTGCATATCGCTCAGCGGGGCTGGACATGCTCGCCACCCTACGGGAGTGCAGCCCCGCTCCCCGGGCGGCGACGCGCCCCGACGATCCGCATGGCCCCGGGGGCGACCTCGACGGTGCGCGGGAGTGGTCCGATCCGTTCTCCGTCGGCGTAGGCGACGATCCCGGGAGCATCGAGCTCGATCCGTCTGCCCCTGATGATCTGCACGGCGGGGTGGCTGATGTGCCTGCCGGAGAACACCTTGGGGAAGACGCGGATGAACGTGCTCTTGGAGAGCTGGTCGAGGATGAGGACGTCGAGGAGTCCGTCGTCCATCTGAGCGGTCGGCACGACCTTCATCCCGCCGCCGTAGGACGTCGCGTTCGCGACGGCGACGAGCATGGCACCACCGTCGAACGACTCGCCGTCGATGGTGATGCGATACGGGATGGGGTGGAAGACCGGCAGCTCGAGCAGTGCCGACGCGGTGTACTTGGCACTGCCACGGGCCCATCGGATGCCGTTCGCCCGCTCGTTGACGATGGCGTCGAAGCCGCCGGCGAGGACGCCGGCGAACCAGGTCACCTCACCCTGACCGCCGGTCACCTTCGCTGCGTCGAGGGTATGCGTGACGCCTGTCAGCATGAGATCCACAGCCGCCGTCGGGTCACCGAACGGGACGCCGACCGCCGCCGCCAGGTCGTTCCCGGTCCCGGCCGGGACGATGACGAGCGGCACGCCACTGCCGGAGAGAGCGTTCGTGGCGAGGTTGACCATGCCGTCCCCACCGACTGCGACCAACCGGTCGATGGCGCCGATGCGCACGGCGTCCCGGATCTGCGCGATGGCCTGGGGAGCATCGGTCCCCGACAGATCGACGAAGGGAATCTGCCGCTCGGCGAGGTCGCTGCGGACCTGTTCGCCGATGCGGGCGGCCTTGTGTGCGCCGGCCGTCGGATTGATGACGAGTCCGACTCTCTCGAAGGGCAGTCTCATCGGGGTCGTGCCTAGAGAGACGAGGCCTGGTCATCGGCGAGGTCGCGCGTCCACGCCGGCTGGTTGCGGGCGCGGCGCTTCTCGATGACCTTCATGATGAGGCCTGCCAGGAAGTACAGCCCCGTGAGCGGCACGCCGAGCATGAGCATGGTCGAGGCGTCACCGGTCGGGGTCGCCACAGCGGCGAAGACCATGATGAGGAGGATCGCGACGCGCCAGTGCTGGAACACGAACCGCGCGGGGAGGACACCGATGAGGTTGAAGGCGACCATGAAGACAGGCAGCAGGAACCCCAGGCCGAAGACGAGCATGAGGCGGGTGACGAAGGCGAAGTACTTCGCGTTGTCCTGGATGTTGGACGAGCCCGGAGGCGTGAAGCCGTAGAGGATCTGCAGGGCCATCGGCAGGATCGTGAAGGCGACGAAGACGCCGGTGAGGAAGAGCGGCACCATCGCTGCGATGAAGGCGAGCGACCAGCGCTTCTCCTTCTTCGTCAGGCCGGGGACGATGAAGGCCCAGATCTGATAGAGCCAGACCGGGCTGGAGAGGATGATTCCCGCCCAGATCGACAGACTGATGCGCTGGCTGAGGGCTGAGGTGGCCTCGCCGAAGTTGAGCGAGATGAGGGAGTCCGGGTTGGCGTCCTTGTAGGCGTACCACGGCTCGGTGAGCTTGTAGTACAGCGGCCAGAAGTACTTCGTGCCCACCGCGATCGCGATGACGCCGACGGCAGCCGCCGACACGAGCAGACGCCGCCGGAACTCCTTGAAGTGCTCGGCGAGCGTCATCCTCCCCTCGGGGTCGCGAGGGGCTCTACGTCGAAAGGCCACCGTTGTCGGAAGGGCTGGTCGCTACCGACCGACCTCAGGCGACCGGGCGGGTCGGGTCGTCAGGGGCGTCCCCGGGACGCTGGAAAGGCTGCTGCGGGGGCTGCTGCGGCTGTGCCTGGGGCTGCTCGTACTGCTGGTGCTGCGGCTGCTGGTAGGCCTGCGCGGGCGGGGGCTGGTAGCCCTGTGCCGGCGGAGGTGTCACCTGCTGGGGCCGGTCGTAGTCGTCGGCGGCGTCTCCGGGGACGATGGCGTCAGCCGCGCCGTCCTTGCCGTCCTTCTTCATCTCCTCGACCTCGCTCTTGAAGACCCGCGCCGAGCGACCGAGGCTGCGAGCGGCGTCAGGAAGCCGCTTCCAGCCGAAGACGATGATCAGCAGGATGAGCAGGATGATGAGCTCGGTGCCTCTGGGGAAGTTCATGTGTCCAACCTTGACGCGGTAGC
>JAAYSB010000224.1 GCA_012518475.1 Intrasporangiaceae bacterium
GCGGGTGGCCGCCTGAGCCGCACCCTCGAAGTAGGCCAGGACCGCTGCGTCGCGGGCCTCCGCACCCTCCGTGGTCGGGGCGTCGAGGTCGAGCGCTGCGTGCGCGGCGGACTCCGCGGGGCCGCCGGGGATCTCGACCGGTCCGAGCAGGTGGATCCACCGGGGGTCCTGCCATCCGGGGCGCTTCGCGAGCTCCTGGACGAGGGCCTCCTCCCGTCCTGCGAGGCGGGCCAGGCAGGCCTCGACGGCAGCCCGGTCGGAGAACGCGTGCAGCCGCTCGGTCCGCGTCCTCAGCTCACCCGCGGACTGGGCGCCGCGCAGGAGCAGGACGGTGAGCAGTGCGTGCTCGTCCCGGTCCAGCCGGAGAACCTCGTCGAGGGTCTGGTGGAACTTGCGGACCCGACCGCCCTCCCTGACCACACGAATGAGGCCACGAGCCTTGAGGGCACGGGCCGTCTCCTCGACGGTGGACTCGTCATAGGAGACGACGGGGTCGCGGCTCGTGCTCTGGTTGCAGGCAGTGCGCAGCGAGTTGAGGCTGAGCGGATAGCTCGCCGGGACCGTCCGCTGCTTCTCCATGAGGGAGCCGAGCACGCGCTGCTCGGCCGGGTCGAGAACGGGAAGCTCGGTCACGGCGGTCTCCTCCGGTCAGCTCAAAGTGGTCTCGCGGACCGCCGAGCGGGCCTGGTTGCTCGACTCGTCGTCAGGCATCGTCTGGCTCGACATCTCGGCCTCGACTCGGCGGCGGTAGAGGTCGATCTCGTACTGGATCCGGTCCTCGTCCCAGCCGAGGATGGGCGCCATGAGCCGGGCGGCTGGCTCAGCGGCGGACAGGCCACGATCGCGGGCCTCGATCGAGATCCGGGTGCGCCGGGTCAGGGCGTCGGTGAGGTGGAGAGCCCCCTCGCAGGCGGCCGCATAGACGATCTCCGCCTTGAGGTGGGACTCACCGCCCGGGAGCAGCTCGCCGAGGGTGGGGTCGACCGCGATGAGAGCGAGGAGCTCCTTGACGAGGGTGCCGTAGCGCTCGAGCAGGTTCTCGATGTCGAGGAGGTCGACGTCGCTCCCGCGCGCGAGGATGTGCGGACGCTCGCTCAGCCACTCCCAGCCGATCGCGCCGGCGAGGGGCACTGTCTCGGTGATGGCCTCGGGCATGTCCTTGCCGAGGTCGGCCAGGGCCAGGTCGAGGGCGTCCTTGGCCATGACGCGGTAGGTCGTGTACTTCCCGCCGGCGACGAGGACGAGTCCGGGGACGGGACTGGCGACGACGTGCTCTCGGGAGATCTTCGTCGTCGCCTCCACCCCGTCCGGCGCGTCACGCTCGAGATCGGACGGCGCGATGAGGGGGCGCAGCCCGACGAACACACCGTCGATATCGTCCCGGGACAGCGGCGTCACGAGGACCTCGTTGACCGTATCGAGCAGATAGTCGATGTCGGCGGAGGTCGCCGACGGGTGCTGCCGGTCGTACTTCCAGGGGGTGTCGGTCGTCCCGATGATCCAGTGGTCGTCCCAGGGGATGATGAAGAGGACGGACTTCGAGGTGCGCAGGATGACCCCGGTCTGGGAGTCGATCCGGTCCTTGGGGACGACGAGATGGACGCCCTTGCTCGCAGCCACCTGGAGCGGGCCGTCCTCGCCGAGCATGGCCTGGATCTCGTCGGTCCACACGCCGGTCGCCGAGATGACGTGCTTGGCGCGGATCGTCACGCGCCCCGCCGGGTCGCTGGCAGGAACGGTGTCGTCGACGGCGACCACCCCGACGACCCGACCGTCGTCGTCGCGGATCAGCTCCTCGGCCTTGACCCGGTTGGCGACGTGAGCGCCGTGCTGGGCGGCGGTCCGGACGAGCTCGAGAACGAAGCGTGCGTCGTCGACCTGGGCGTCGTAGTACTGGATCGCCCCGGAGAGCACCGACGGCTTGAGGCTCGGCATGAGCTGGAGCGCATTCTTCTTGCGCAGGTGCCGGTGCCGGGGCATACCGCCGGTCTGCCGGACGCCGAACGCCAGGCCGTCATAGAGCGCGATGCCGGACCCGACGTAGAAGCGCTCCCACGCGGGCTTGGAGAGCGGATACATGAACGGCACCGGCCGCACCAGATGTGGAGCGACCTTCGTCAGCAGGAGTCCGCGTTCCTGGAGCGCCTCATGGACGAGCCCGAAGTCGAGCATCTCGAGATAGCGCAGCCCCCCGTGGATGAGCTTGCTCGAGCGGGACGAGGTGCCGCTCGAGTAGTCCCGGGCCTCGATGAGTCCGGTCGACAGGCCCCGCGTCACGGCATCGAGGGCGATCCCGCCACCGACGACGCCACCGCCGATGACGAGGACGTCCAGGGGCTCATCCGAGGTCATCCGCTCGATCGCGGCGGCCCGGGAGTGCAGGTTGAGAGTCATGTCCGTGTCGTTCCCTCACGCGCGTCCACTAGTCCACGTCCACCCAGTCCAAGGTCCGTTCGACCGCCTTGCGCCAGCCGGCATACCCGGTCCGGCGCTGCTCGTCGGTCCAGGTCGGCTCCCAGCGGCGGTCCTCGTTCCAGTTGGCGACGAGGTCGTCGGTGCCGGACCAGACCCCGGTCGCGAGGCCGGCGGCGTAGGCGGCGCCCAAGGCGGTCGTCTCCGCGACCACCGGCTTGCTCACCGGGACGTCGAGGATGTCCGCCTGCAGCTGCATACACAGTCCATTGGCGGTCACCCCGCCGTCGACGCGAAGGACGTCGAGGTCGATCGATCCGCCGGAGGCCTCGACGTCCTTGATCATCGCGTCGGCGACGTCCTTGGTCTGATAGCAGATGGCCTCGAGAGTGGCCCGGGCGAGGTGGGCGTTCGTGTTGAACCGGGACATCCCGACGATCGCGCCGCGGGCGTCGCTGCGCCAGTAGGGGGCGAAGAGCCCGGAGAAGGCCGGGACGAAGTACATGCCCCCGGTGTCCTCGACGCTGCGTGCCAGCGTCTCGATCTCACTGGCGCCGCTGATGATGCCGAGCTGGTCACGTAGCCACTGGACGGCGGAGCCGGTGACGGCGATCGAGCCCTCGAGCGCATACACCGGCGCCTCGTCCCCGAGCTGGTAGGCGACCGTCGTGAGCAGGCCGTGCTCGCTGCGGACGATCTCCGTCCCGGTGTTCATGAGCATGAAGTTGCCGGTGCCGTAGGTGTTCTTGGCCATGCCGGGTGTGAAGCAGGCCTGACCGACGGTGGCAGCCTGCTGGTCCCCGAGGACTCCGGTGATCGGGACATCCGTGCCGCGTACTGCGGTGGTCGTGCCGTAGGCCTCCGGGTCGCTGCTCGGCACGATCGTGGGGAGCATCTCGCGTGGGACGCCGAAGAAGCCGAGCAGCTCGTCGTCCCAGTCGAGGGTGCGCAGGTCCATGAGCATCGTCCGACTTGCGTTCGTCACGTCGGTGACGTGTCGGCCACCGTCGGGGCCCCCGGTGAGGTTCCACACCACCCACGTGTCCGGGGTGCCGAAGAGGGCGTCACCGCGCTGCGAGGCCTCGCGGACCCCGTCGACGTTCTCGAGGATCCACTGGACCTTGCCCGCAGAGAAGTACGGCGCCGGGGGCAGTCCCGCCTTCTCGCGGATGACGTCGCCGCGGCCGTCCCCGTCGAGGGCCTTGGCGATCGAGTCGGTCCGGGTGTCCTGCCAGACGATCGCGTTGTACAGCGGCCGGCCCGTCGCCCGGTCCCACACGATCGCGGTCTCGCGCTGGTTCGTGATGCCGATCGCGGCAAGGTCCGTGGCGGAGAGCCGGGCCGCTGTCAGCGCCGACTGGATGACCGTCTGGGTCCGTTCCCAGATCTCCTGGGGGTTGTGCTCCACCCAACCAGCCCGAGGGAGGATCTGTTCGTGCTCGAGCTGGTGGCGCGCCACCTCTCGGCCGCCCTGGTCGAAGACCATGAACCGGGTGCTCGTCGTGCCCTGGTCAACGGCGCCCACGAAGTCAGCCATACTCGTCAGCCTAGTCGCCGACCCCGTGCCGGACCGGGGCAAGCCGGGAGCACGCGTGAGCAACCGCATACGCCCTCCGCGTGCGGGTGGGTATCCGGGCCGGGCAGGATGGGCCCATGACGACGGAGCGCAGGAAGACCAACCCGGGCAACTACTTCGAGGACTTCTCGGTCGGCCAGGAGCTCATCCACTCCAGCCCCCGCACCGTGACGGCCGGTGACGCAGCGCTGTACACGGCGCTGTACGGCCCGCGGTTCTCGATCACCTCCGGTGAGACCGTCGCCCGGTCGATGGGGATGGAGCGCATGCCGCTCGACCCGCTCATCGTCTTCCACACCGTGTTCGGCAAGACCGTTCCGGAGGTCTCTCTCAACGCGGTCGCCAATCTCGGGTATGCGGCGTGCCGGTTCACCGCACCCGTTTTCGCCGGTGACACGCTTGCCGCGCGCTCCGAGGTGATCGGCGTCAAGGCGAACCGGGACGGCAAGACCGGAGTCGTCTATGTCCACTCGACCGGCACCAACCAGGACGGCGAGACGGTCCTCGACTATGTCCGGTGGGTCATGGTGCGCAAGCGCGACGAGGCGAGCCCGGCGCCGGAGACGGTCATACCCGAGCTCCCGGACGGTGTCGACGCGGCGGATCTCGTTGTGCCGGAGGGGCTCTCGGGCACCGGGTATGACACCGACCTCGGTGGCAGTCCGTACCTCTGGGACGACTACGAGCCGGGCGAGAAGATCGACCACGTCGACGCGATGACGATCGAGGAGGCCGAGCACATGACGGCCACCCGGCTCTGGCACAACACCGCCAAGGTTCACTTCAACCAGCACGTCGAGAAGAACGGCCGGTTCGGCCGACGGATCGTGTACGGCGGTCACGTCATCTCCATCGCCCGGGCCCTGTCGTTCAACGGGCTCGCGAACGCGGTGACGATCGCGGCGATCAACGGCGGGACCCACTGCAACCCGACCTTCGCCGGTGACACCGTGTATGCGTGGAGCGAGGTGCTCGACCGGATCGAGCTCCCCGGTCGCACCGACCTCGGTGCCCTGCGGGTCCGGACCGTGGCGACGACCGACCTTCCCTGCGCCGACTTCCCGCACAAGGGTGCCGACGGTCGCTATCTTCCCGGGGTCGTCCTCGACCTCGACTACACCGTTCTCATGCCGCGGCGCTGACGGCCGGCCGGTTGGATCCCGATGCAGATCGACCTGCACACCCACTCCTCGGTCAGTGACGGGACCGAGCCTCCCGCAGTCGTGATCGCCCAGGCTGCCCGGGCCGGCCTCGACGTCGTCGCCCTCACCGACCACGACACAGTCGGCGGGTGGGACGAGGCCGCCGTTGCCGCCGAGCATCTCGGCATCGGGCTGGTCCGGGGCATCGAGATCTCCTGCTCGCTCGCCGGACGGAGCATCCACCTGCTCGGCTATCTGACCCGGCCGGACGACAACGAGCTCATGGCGGACCTGGCCAGGGCCCGGGACTCGCGGGAGACAAGGATGGACCGGATGGTCGAGCTGCTCGTCGCAGACGGCTTCCCGATCTCGATCGAGCAGGTGCAGGCCGAGGTCGCCGATGGGGCGACACTCGGGCGGCCGCACCTCGCCGACGCCCTCGTCACCGCAGGGATCGTCGACGACCGCACCGAGGCCTTCGACCGCTTCCTGCACCACGAGAGCCCGTACTACGTCACGCACTACGCGCCGGACCCGGTCCGGGCCGTCGAGCTCGTCGTGGCAGCCGGTGGCGCCGCCGTCCTCGCGCATCCCTACTCCGGGTTGCACGGCCGGACCTCCACCCCGGAGCTCATCGCCGACCTCGCCGCAGTGGGGCTCCTCGGCCTCGAGGTCGACCACCGCGACCACGACGACGAGGCCCGGCGGGAGCTGCGCGGCCTGGCCGGGGAGCTCGGACTCATCACGACCGGCTCGAGTGACTACCACGGGCGCGGCAAGCCCAACCTCATCGGGGAGAACCGCACCGACCCCGCGGCACTCGAGGCGATCGTCGACGCGGCGACCGGGACGGCCTACCTGCCGGCCTGACTCTCCGCGGGTGGAGGTGTGCGGCGTCGCTGGGGTGACCTGGCATACCTCCATCCGGGGAGGGGCTGGGTGGGTGGTGCTGAGACGCAGTTGGTGAGCGGCGCATACCGGCGCATGCTTGTCGTATGAAGGCCGATGCGATCCTCACCCTCTCCTGCCCGGACCGGCCGGGCATCGTCGCTGCCGTGAGCCAGGTGCTCTTCGAGCACGGCGCGAACATCGAGGAGAGTCAGCAGTTCGACGACGACCGGACCGATACGTTCTTCATGCGGATCGCGTTCTCCATCGCCGAGGGCGGGCCCAGCGTGCAGGAGTGGCGTGGGCTCATCGCCCCGGTCGCCGAGCAGCTCGGGATGGAGTGGTCGATCCACGACGCCCAGCGGCCCTGCCGGACGCTGATCATGGTGAGCCGCTTCGGGCACTGCCTCAACGACCTCCTCTTCCGGTGGAAGAGCGGCGCACTGCACATCGACATCCCCGTCATCGTCTCCAACCATGAGGACATGGCCCCGCTCGCCGCGATGTACGACATCCCCTTCGTCGTCATCCCCGTGACGAAGGAGACCAAGATCGACGCCGAGATCCGCCTCCGGGAGGTCATCGCGGAGTACGACATCGACCTCGTCGTCCTCGCCCGCTACATGCAGATCCTCTCCGACGACCTCTCCCGCGACCTGCACGGTCGGGTCATCAACATCCACCACTCCTTCCTGCCGTCCTTCAAGGGCGCCAAGCCGTACCACCAGGCTTTCGCCCGAGGGGTCAAGCTCGTCGGCGCGACCGCGCACTATGTCACCGCCGACCTCGACGAGGGGCCGATCATCGAGCAGGACGTCGTGCGGGCCGACCACCGGATGACGGCCGAGGACCTCGTCAGCGCCGGCCAGGAGTGCGAGTCACGGGTCCTCGCCCGGGCAGTGAAGTGGCACGCCGAGAGCCGGGTGCTGCTCAACGACGACCGGACCGTCGTCTTCAGCTGACGTCCTCGGCCGAGGGCGTTGCCGACTCGGGCCGCGGCTGCCCGGCCAGCGGGCTGTGGAAAACTCCAGGGGCCCGGCCCTGATCTTGGGCAGTCTTGGGGGATGACGACGAGAGAGCTCCCGCCGCCGCTGCGCACGGAGAACGACGCGGCCGACCACCTCGACGACGTGCTGTGCCTGGAGGACATCGTCGAGGGCTGCCTCGTTCTGACCTTCTGCGAGGCCCACGACGACCACCTCCAGCCCCTGGCCACAGCGCTCCTCGGCGAGCTGCCGCACGGGCTCACCCCGCGTGATGTCTGCGACCGGTGGGTGGCTGCTCTGACCTGCCACGGCGGCGTCCCTCCGGCCGTCGTCTTCGCCCGGGCTCGCGAGGGTCGCAGCTATGTCCTCGATGACGACCGGGCCTGGCACGAGGCGATGCTCGGCTCCTGTCGGGAGCACGACCTCGTGCTCGAGGCAGCCTTCGTCGTGACTCAGCACGCGGTCATTCCCTTCCCGGCTCCGCTCTCGCCGGATGGTGCCTGACTGCGACGGACGGGAGGTGATGGACGAAACACCCGGAGGGCTCGACCGGTGGCAGGGCAGGCGGTGGCGGGATGACAAACTAGGGGCCATGGCGCGACGCAAGGCCCCTACGGCCACGATCATCTCCCTGGCCAACCAGAAGGGCGGCGTCGCGAAGACGACCTCCGTGGCCTCCCTCGGGGCGGCCTTCACCGAGCTCGGCAAGCGGGTCCTCCTCGTCGACCTCGACCCCCAGGCGAGCCTCACCTTCAGCCTCGGTGTCGACCCGGACGCCGTCGAGACCTCGATCAACGAGGTCCTCCTCGGCCGGGCGGAGCTGTCGGAGGCCATCCTCGAGACCGAGGAGGGAGTCGACGTGGTGCCGAGCACGATCGATCTCGCGGGCGCCGAGGCCCAGCTGCTGCCCCGGCCCGGCCGCGAGTACGTGCTGGCCGGAGTCCTGGAGGACGTCGCCGAGGACTACGACATCATCCTGCTCGACTGCTCGCCGACGCTCGGCGTGCTCACCCTCAACGCCCTCACCGCCAGCCACCACCTCATCATCCCCATGCCGGCCGAGATGCTCAGCCACCGCGGGGTCGGGCAGCTCCTCGACACGGTCAAGGACGTTCGCCGGATCCTCAACAAGAAGCTCAAGATCATCGGCATCCTCGCGACGATGTATGACGGCCGCAGCAACCACTCCCGCGAGGTCCTCGCCGACGTGGGAGAGCGCTACAACGTCACCGTCCTCGAGCCGCCGATCCCGCGCACCGTCCGGTTCGCCGAGGCCCCGGCGGTCGGCCGTTCGATCCTCACATCGAGTCGCAGGTCCAAGGGCGCCCAGGCCTATCGCGCCGTCGCCGAGGACATCCTCTCCCGCATCTGAGCAGCCGCTGCTGTTCCCGTTCCTGATCGGAGACCCCCATGAGCACGACGACCCGAGCCCTTGCCGCCCCGTCCGCCGGAGCACCCTTCGAGGCAGTGACCATCGAGCGCCGGGACCTGCGTCCGAACGACGTGCGGATCAAGATCGCGTATGCCGGGGTCTGCCACAGTGACATCCACCAGGTCCGCGAGGAGTGGGGGAGGGCGCTGTTCCCCATGGTTCCCGGGCACGAGATCGCCGGGACGGTCACCGAGATCGGCTCCGACGTCACCCGCCACCAGGTGGGCGACCGGGTCGGGGTCGGCTGCATGGTCGACAGCTGCGGCGAGTGCGAGATGTGCGAAGCCGACCACGAGAACTTCTGCCAGAACCGGACGGTGTGGACCTACAACGACACCTATCCCGACGGCGAGGTCGCGATGGGCGGCTACAGCCAGGAGGTCGTCGTCGCCGAGCGCTTCGCCGCCCGCATCCCCGAGGGGATCGAGCTCGACGTCGCGGCGCCACTGCTCTGTGCCGGGGTCACGGTCTTCAACCCCCTCAAGCGCTGGGGCGCCGGCCCGGGCAAGAAGGTCGCCGTCATCGGCCTGGGTGGGCTCGGGCACATGGCCGTCAAGATCGCGGCCGCGATGGGGGCGGAGGTCACTGTCCTGTCCCAGTCGATGTCGAAGGCGGAGGACGGCAAGGCCTTCGGTGCCGTGGACTACCGAGCCACCGCCGACGGATCGGCCTTCAAGGAGCTGCGCGGCAGCTTCGACATCATCATCAACACGGTGAGCGTCGATGTGCCCCTCGACCGCTACCTCGGGATGCTGCGGCCCTTCGGCGCGGTCGTCAACGTCGGTCTTCCGACCAGTCCGCAGCAGGTCCGGATTAGCTCACTGACCAGTGGGGACAAGGTTCTCACCGGCTCGAATATCGGCGGCATGGCGATCACCCAGGAGATGCTCGACTTCTGCGCAGAGCACGGGATCGGCGCGACCATCGAGACGATCTCCGCCGACCAGGTCACCGAGGCATACGACCGGGTGGTCGGCTCGGACGTGCGATACCGCTTCGTCATCGACGTGAGCACCATCCCCGCGGAGTAGGCCCGTCGTCGCCGACGCCGTCACAACCTCGCGGCTGCGACGGCGTCGGCACGGCTGTCCTCAGCTGTCGCCGGCGGAGGTGCTGCCACCGCGCGTGCGGCGCCGGCGGCGACCACCGGAACCGGAGCGGCGGCCGCCCTCAGGTGCGGAGCCCGATCCCGAGCGGCGCTCGCCGTCACGGCGGCCATTGCGCTCA
>JAAYSB010000225.1 GCA_012518475.1 Intrasporangiaceae bacterium
ATCCTCGCCAAGCTCGGCGACTACGTGCGGGCGAGCGGGGAGGCCCAGGACGTCTATGACATCGCCCGCGCCTGCGACCTGACCCGCGAGTTCGTCGAGCTGCTGACGAACTGGTACATCCGTCGTAACCGGGACCGCTTCTGGGCCGCCGACGGCCAGGTGACCGAGTCGACCACCCAGGCGTTCGACACCCTGTACACCGTCCTCGAGACCCTCTGCCGCGTCGCCGCCCCGATCCTGCCGCTCGTGACCGAGGAGATCTATCGGGGTCTCACCGGCGAGCGCTCGGTCCACCTCACCGACTGGCCGGACGCGGACGTCTTCCCGAGCGACCCGGTCCTCGTCGAGGCGATGGACCGTGTCCAGACGGTGTGCTCCTCGGTGTCCGCGCTGCGCAAGGCCCAGGGCATTCGGGTGCGTCAGCCTCTCGGGGCGCTCACCCTCGTCACGCCCGCGGCCGAGGCCGTGAAGGCCCTCTCCTCGATCGTGGCCGACGAGCTCAACGTCAAGGAGGTCACCGTCGTCGACGTCGACCAGGCAGCGGACACCGACTTCGGCATCGTCCAGCGCCTCTCCGTCAACGCCCGCGCCGCAGGCCCGCGCCTCGGCAAGGACGTCCAGCAGGCGATCAAGGGCTCCAAGACCGGTGACTGGTCGGTGGACGATGACGGCACCGTCACCTCCGGGGGCATCGCGCTCCAGGAGGGCGAGTACTCCCTCGACACGGTGGTGGACGAGGAGCACTCCCACGGCGGAACGGTGCTCACGTCGGTGCTGTCCGGTGGCGGCTTCGTCGTCCTCGACGCCGAAATCACCCCGGAGCTGGCCCGCGAGGGTCTCGCCCGAGACCTCGTCCGCGCTGTCCAGCAGGCCCGCAAGGACTCCGGCCTCGAGGTCTCCGACCGCATTTCGCTCACCGTGACCGGATCGGAGGCGGTTCTCGACGCGACGATCGTCCACCGCGACCTCATCGTCAGCGAGACCCTCGCGTCCCAGTTCGGCGCGTCGGGCTCCCTCGACGACCTCCCGGCTGGTGAGGGCGTCGCCGAGGCCACGGTCGGCGACGGCGAGCAGGTCCGCATCGCCCTGAAGAAGGTCTGAGCCCATGGGAACCTCCGGTCGACCCGATGCCGCCCAGCGTGAGGCTGCCCGCCTCCTCGACGTGCGCACGCGGATGCGCGAGGTCGAGGAGGCGATCCTCGCCCGCACCCCCGAGCACGACCTCGAGCCGTCGCTGGACCGGATCCAGGCGGTCATGGAGCTGCTCGGGGACCCGCAGCGCACCTTCCCGTCGATCCACATCACCGGGACCAACGGCAAGACCTCGACCGCCCGGATCATCGAGCGGCTGCTGCGCGAACTCGGCCTGAAGACCGGCCGGTTCACCTCGCCGCACCTGCACTCGATCCGGGAGCGCATCTCGATCGCCGGGGAGCCGGTCAGCGAGGAGGCCTTCCTCGCCGCCTACGACGAGGTCATTCCCTTCATCGAGATGGTCGACGCCCGTTCGGCGGAGTCTGACGACCCGCTCATGACGTACTTCGAGGTCGTCGTCGCGGTCGCCTATGCCGCCTTCGCCGACGCCCCGATCGCCATCGCGGTCATCGAGGTCGGGATGGGCGGTGCCTGGGACGCGACGAACGTCATCGACGCCGATGTCGCCGTTCTCATGCCGATCGACATCGACCACACCCACTTCCTCGG
>JAAYSB010000226.1 GCA_012518475.1 Intrasporangiaceae bacterium
GGAGTCCCCCTCGGCCCAGGGCGGGCGCGGCCTGGCCATCGGGCGGATGTTCAGCGAGGACGGCACCCTCGTCGCCACCGTGGCCCAGGAGGGCATGATGCGCGCCAAGGACCTGCCCTGAGGTCCCACAGCCGCGCTCGCACGCCCCGCTCCTGAACCGCCACCTGCTCCACCGCGGGCTAGCCCCTACCCCCCGTATCGGCCCTCACACCCGAGTCGTTCACTCCACCCCGAGTCGGTCAGTCCACCGGGTGTCGCCCGCTCCGGGGCCTGTCGACACGGGCTGGCACTGCCACGAATCCACTGCCCGCGCTGCCCTGAGGCCGAACTGGCTCGGAGTGTCATCCGCGTATTCTCCCCATCAGCCGCCCTTCCTGACACGATGGCCCCGTGAGGCGAGAAACCATCTACGAGGCGGCCGGCGGCATGCCCGCGCTGCGCAAGCTGGCCGCAGTCTGGCACGACCTCGCCGTGTCGGCCCCACTCGTGGGTCATGCCTTCTCACACGGCTACCGGGACGACCACGAGGAGCGCCTTGCGGCGTATCTCGCGGAGGCCCTCGGCGGCCCGGCCGCCTACAGCGAGCGGTATGCCGACCAGAGCCACATCGTCCGGCTCCACTCCGGGAACGGGGTCCACCCGGAGATGGACGAGGAGGCGATCCGGATCTTCGCCGATGCCGTCCAGACTGCCGGCCTGCCGAACGACCGTGAGCTGCGCCAGACCCTCAAGGACTTCTGGGCCTGGTCGATGCGCACCCGGCTGAACAGCTACCCGGACTCCAAGGACGACGTGCCGGGAGACCTGACGGTCCCACGGTGGAGCTGGAACGGTCCGGTCGAGGGCGCTCCCTGAGCCTCCGGCGCCATGCAGGTGCCGACGCCCCGGCTGCTACGCGCGCGGCAGTCGGTGGTGAACATCCTCAGACATCCGGATCACCGCGTAGTACATCTCCATCGACATGCGGGCCAGGGCGAGGTAGATGATCGCCATGATCGGCACGACGAACAGTGCGAAGAGGATCATGATGCCCTCACCCGTGCTCAGTGCCACGATGAAGGTGACCAGCGCGCCGAGAAGGATGAGAACCGTCATCACGAGATAGACGGCCTTGACGATCTTCGGTGTGACGAAGTGGTCGAACTTGAAGTCGAAGAGCGCCGCGATGAAGCCCTTGGCCTGGTCCTGTGGTGCCGCGCCACCAGGCTGGCTGGGCGGAGGCCCACCGAAGCTCGGCGGGGGCGTGGCTCCGGAGCCGGGAGGCTGGGTGGACATGATCGTCTCCTTCGTGCTGGGTCGTCACCGACGACGACAGTGCCGTGGGGCTTCTTCAGCGTATGCGGGATCCCTGGCCAGCGGGGTCTTGCGGCCGCTCGAACCCAGGAACCGGACGGCCACCACTCCTCCGGGTGGAGGCGCATAGGGTTGCGCAATGAGTCGTTCTCTCTCGACCGACGACATCCTCATTCTTCTCAAGGACGTCGCCGCAGACGTCATCACGCCCCGGTTCCGTCAGCTCCAGACCGACGAGGTGCACGAGAAGTCGCCGGGCAGCCTGGTCACC
>JAAYSB010000227.1 GCA_012518475.1 Intrasporangiaceae bacterium
CAGGTCCTCCGCGGGCACGCGGCAGTTGTCGAGCACGAAGGCCGCGGTGTCCGAGGCCCGGATGCCGAGCTTGTGCTCGAGCCGGACGAGCTTCATCCCTGGGTTGGAGCGCTCGACGACGAAGGACTTGATCGCCTGCTTGCCGAGAGAACGGTCGAGCGTCGCCCAGACGACGACGAGCTCGGCCCGCTCGCCGGCGGTGACGAAGATCTTCTCGCCGGTGAGGACATACTCGTCCCCGTCCTTGACGGCGGTGGTGCGGATGGCGCCGGAGTCCGAGCCGGTCTCCGGCTCGGTGATCGCCATCGCGGCCCAGCGGCGTCCGTAGCGGGCCTTCTGCTCGTCGTTGGCGACCGCCGCGATGGCGGCGTTGCCGAGCCCCTGCCGAGGCAGCGACAGGGTGAGGCCCACGTCGCCACGGCACGTCTCGAGGATCGAGAGCACCGAGGAGATGTTCGAGCCGTTGCGCACCTCGCCCTTGGGCCGGGCCTCGGAGGTTCCGGCACCGACACCGCTGGCGCCGGCGCCCTTGTGCTTGCCGGACTCCCCCATCCCGTCGATGAGGGCGGAGACGAGGTCGAGCTCGACGGGATAGTCGTGCTCGGCGAGGTCGTACTTGCGGGAGATCGGGCGGAACACCTCGTCGGCGAGGCCGCGAGCCGAGCTGAGGAGGGGGCCGAACTTTGCGGGGATCTCGAGGCTGATCATGATGTCTCTCTCCTTGGTCTTCGGTCCGGCTCAGACGAGCAGGGAGCCCTCGAGCATGCCGGCGCCACGCAGGTCCCGGAACCAGCGCTCGTTGTCCCACTCCTTGACGAAGCCATGGCCGCCGAGCAGCTGCACGCCGTTGGAGCCGATCCAGGCGGCGTGCCGTGAGGTGAGCTGGCGGGCCTTGGCGATGAGTTCCGTGGCGTCCTTGTCCGAGTCCAACCGCGCCGCGGCTCGCCACACCGTCAGGCGCAGGGCATCGAGCTCGATCGCGATGTCGGAGATGATGAAGGCCACGCTCTGGCGGTGGCCGATCGGCTCGCCGAAGGCGGTGCGGTCCTTGACGTAGGGGATGACCTGGTCGAGCACCGCCTGAGCCGATCCGACCGCACACGCGGCCCACGCGAGCCGGGCCCGGCGGACCGCGTCCCGGTAGTCGTCCGCGGTGCCGAGGACGTGGTCCTCCGGGACCCGCACGTCGGTGAAGCTGACCCGCCCGGTGGCGGCGGCCCGCAGACCCATCGCCGGGTCGCTCTCGACGACCACGCCGTCGGCGCCGGCCGGGACGATGACGAGGCGGGGAACGTCATCGACCATGGCTCCGATGACGAACAGCTCGGCCGAGGTCGCCTGCGGGACCAGAGCCTTGGTGCCGTTGAGGTGCAGGGTCCCCTCGTCGAGGTCGGCGGTGGTGCGCAGGGCGAAGGGGTCGAAGAGCGGCTGCGACTCCTGGATCGCGACGGCAGCGAGGGCGGGATCCTCGTTCGTCAGGTGCGGGAGGAAGGTGGCCTGCTGGTCGCTCGTGCCGTAGCGGGCGATGGCGGTGGCGACGGCACCGCCGGCCATGAGGCCGACAGCGATGCCCATGTCGCCGCGGGCCAGCTCCTCGAGGACGAGGCAGGTCGCCACAGCCGGGTTCTCCTCGGCGATGCCGTCGAGCTCGGCCGGGACACCGATGAGTCCGAGGCCCATCTCCACGGCGGCTGCGCGGACCTCGGCGGGGACAGCACACTCGCTGTCGGCCTGCTTGCCGGCCGGACGGATGACCTCCTCGGCGAGCTCCTTGGCCGCGGCCTGGAGCATGGCCTGGTCCTCGGTCGGCGTGAGGTCGAACAGCCCGCTGCTCGGTCGAGGACCGGTGCGGGCAGGCTTGCCGGCGCGGGTTGCCTTGACGAAGGCTCTCCCGGCGGCAACCTGGGCCTTCGCGGCTCCTGCGGTGCCGCGGTGCAGTGCGCGCTCGACCCTCTCGCGCACCTCGGGGTTCTTCAGGACGGGCAGGGAACCGGCCTTGGTGATCAGCCGGAGTGCTGCGCGCTGACCACGGTCAAGCGCTGAGGTGCCGGACATCGGTGTCCCCTTCGGTGCTGCTGTGAGAGGCGATCGGTGGGGATCGCTGGGAGGTGCGGGTACCCGGTACTCGGGGTGCCGCATACCCCACTGTAGTCGAATACCTACCCGCGAGTAGCCAGGTGCTGGAGCACGAACTCCTGTCGCCACCAGGCGGGATCAGACGAGAACGACGATGAGGGTGCGCGGGCCGTGCACACCCTCGACCCGGTTGAGCTCGATGTCGCTCGTGGCGGATGGTCCGCTGATGAGGGTGAGCGGCCGGGTGGGCTCGAGGCGGGCCAACCCCTCGGGGACGGTCTCGACGATGTCCTGGGTGCGGACGATGCAGACGTGCAGGTCGGGGACGAGGCTGAGCGACCGCCGGCCGCAGAGGGGCGAGCCGTCCAGGACGATCGTCCCGGTCAGCGCGATGGCCGTCACCGATCCGGTGACTACTCCGGCGATCGTGTCGAGCTCCCGAGGCCCGGGCGTTCCGTCGTCGGGCTCGGTCCCGCCGGGGAGCCAGTCCTGCGGCAGGCCGGGGGCGTGGAGGACCTGTCCCTGGGGCAGCACGCTCCTGAGTGCTGCAGCGACGCCACCGTCCCGGGCGTCGACGACCGCAGCCCTGTAGTCGACGAGCCGGTCGACGAGCAGGTCAACGCGCTCCGCCGCGGTCAGCGACCCGGTCGTCGCATAGGTTCGCGGGGCCTCGGGCGCGACGGCATCCGGGCCAAGAGCGTCGCGGACCCGCCGCAGCACCTCGTCGCGGGCACTCACGACCGGTCCCCTCGGGTCCGGGCCCACCACTCGCGGAACGTCTCGTCGGGAAGGTCCGGGACATCCCGACTGGCCACCCAGCCGCTCAGCGGCGGGGGCAGGGGGATGGCGGGGCGTCCGCGACGCATACCGCGTCGGGAGAGGCGGGCGGATCGTCCCGCGCGGGCGAAACGCTTGGCGTCCTTCATGATCCACGCTGCTGCCCGCATCGATGCGGCCTCCGGGGACGGGATCCGGTGGCTGTCGGCGTGGGCCTCGGTGTGCTCGGCGCGGAGCCGGACGAGCTGGGCAGGGATGGGGATCTTGACCGGGCAGACCTCCTCACAGGCACCGCAGAGGCTCGAGGCGTACGGCAGTGAGTCGTTGGGGCTGTCGCCGGTCATGCCGGTGAGCTGCGGGGAGAGGATCGCGCCGATCGGTCCGGGATAGACCGATCCATAGGCGTGCCCGCCGGTGCGCTCATAGACCGGGCACACGTTGAGACAGGCGGAACAGCGGATGCAGTGCAGGGCCGAGCGTCCGTCCGGGTCGGCGAGGACCCGGGTGCGGCCGTTGTCGAGCAGGACGAGGTGGAACTCCTGCGGTCCGTCGCCGGGAGTGATGCCGGTCCACGTGGACGTGTAGGGGTTCATCCGCTCCCCCGTCGAGGAGCGTGGGAGCAGCTGGAGGAAGACCTCGAGGTCGCGCCACGTCGGGAGGACCTTCTCGATGCCCATGACGGTGATGAGGGTCTCCGGCAGGGTCAGGCACATCCGGCCGTTGCCCTCGGACTCCACGACGGTGAGCGTGCCGGTCTCGGCGACGCCGAAGTTGGCGCCGGAGACCGCGACCTTCGCACGGAGGAACGCTTCACGCAGGTATGCGCGCGCGGCCGCCGCCAGCTGCGCCGGCTCATCGGTGAGCAGGTCGGGGTCCAGACCCGGCATCCGCTTCAGGAAGATCTCACGGATCTCGGCCCGGCCGCGGTGGATCGCCGGCACGAGGATGTGCGACGGCTTGTCGTGGGCGAGCTGGACGATGAGTTCGGCCAGATCGGTCTCGATAGGCGTGATGCCGGCGGCCTCGAGGGCCTCGTTGAGGGCGATCTCCTGGGTCGCCATCGACTTGACCTTGACCACCTCCGTGGCGTCCTTGGCGCGCGCAAGGTCCACGACGATCCGGTTGGCCTCATCGGCGTCGCGAGCCCAGTGCACCACTCCCCCGCGAGCGGTGACCTGCTCCTCGAGCTGCTCGAGGAGCGCGGGCAGCCGGGCCAGGGCGCTGGCCTTGATCGCAGCGCCTGCCTCACGCAGCTCCTCCCAGTCGGCCACCTCGCCCACGACGTTCGCACGCTTGCCCCGGATGATCCCGGTCGCGTTGGACAGGTTCCGACGAAGACGACTGTTGCCCAACGCATCTCGGGCCGCCGCTGGGAACGGTCGGGTGCCCGTCAGGTCGCTGTCTGGGCTCGCGGGAGGGCCGGGCATGCCGAGGAAGGTGCTCACCGCATACCCCCTGCGCAGCAGCCGTTCATGACCTGCTCGCGAGGATCTCGGCGAGGTGCACGGTCCGGACGCCGACCTTGAGCCGGGCGAGACCGCCACCGATGTGCATGAGGCATGACGAGTCACCGGCGGTGAGAATCTCGGCCCCCGTCGCGCGGACATTCGCCATCTTGTCGGCAAGCATCGCGGTCGAGG
>JAAYSB010000228.1 GCA_012518475.1 Intrasporangiaceae bacterium
CGATCCCGCCGGTGTCGCACTCGTCGTTCTCGGCAGCGTCGGCCGGGGTGAGGCCGGACCGCACAGCGACGTCGACATCGTCCTCCTCCACGACTCCCGCTCCCGGATGTCTGCGGACATCCAGCGCCTCGCCGACCGCCTGCTGTACCCCCTCTGGGACAGCGGCATCCGGGTCGACCACAGCGTCCGCACCCTCGCGCAGTGCCGCGACGTCGCCTCCGGCGATCTCACCGCCGCCATCGGCCTGCTCGACCTCGCCCACGTCGCCGGTGACCCGGAAGTGAGCACGGCCGTGCGCTCCTCGCTCCACCACGACTGGCGCAAGGCGGCGCGCACCCGCCTGCCGTCCCTGCTCGAGACGCTCACCGCCCGGCACACCCGCTACGACGACCTTGCCCAGAGCATCGAGGCCGACCTCAAGGAGTCCCGCGGCGGTCTGCGGGACGTCACCGTCATCCGTGCCCTGGCGACCGCCTGGCTCGCCGACCAGCCGCACGGCCTGCTCGACGACGCGACCGACCTGCTCCTCGACGCCCGAGACGCCGTCCAGGTGAGCACTGGCCGGTCCCGCTCACGACTCACCCGTGACCTCCAGGACGACGTCGCGCTCCTGCTCGGGATGGAGGACCGCGACGAGCTGCTCACCCGTGTCTCCGCAGCGGGCCGGACCATCGCCTACGGGCTCGAGGGCACCCTTCGCCGGGCGGGTCAGGCGCAGCGGGCCCGGGGCCTGCGCGTCGGCCCCCGCCGCCCGCAGCTGACGCCCCTCGGCTACGGCTGCTTCGAGCACGACGGAGAGCTCGTCCTCGGCCCCCGCGGCCTGGGCACTCACCCCACCGCCCCGCTCCAGTGCGCAGTCCTCGCCGCCCGGGCCGACCTGCCCATCGCTCCGAAGACCCTGGCGACGATGGCCGAGGCCGGCGCCGACGGTATGGCGTGGTCACCCCAGGCGCGTGCCCTCTTCGCCGATCTCCTCTCCACCGGGCCGGGCCTGCTGGCCGTCTGGGAGGGGCTCGACCAGGTCGGCCTCATCCGCCAGTGGCTGCCGGAGTGGACCGGTGTGCGCAGCCGTCCCCAGCGCAGCCCCATCCACCGGCACACCGTCGACCGGCACCTCCTCGAGACGGTCGTCGAGGCCGGGCGCCTCGTGCGTTCGGTGGCCCGCCCCGACCTGCTCCTGCTGGCCGCCATCCTCCACGACATCGGCAAGGTTTCCGGCACGCAGGACCACAGCGTCACCGGTGCCGAGATCGCCGCGGCAGTGCTCGAGCGCATGGGCTACGACGAGCGGGAGAGACACCTCGTCGTCACGTGCGTGCGTGAGCACCTCACCCTCATGGACATCGCCACCCGCCAGGACCCGGGCGACCCGCGCACCGTCGATGCCGCCGTGGCGGCCGTCGAGAATGATCACGAGCTGGCCGAGCTGCTCATCGCCCTGTCCGAGGCAGACGCCCGCTCAGCCGGACCGAGCTCGTGGTCCGGTCACCGGGCGACCCTTTTCGCAACCCTCGTCGACGGACTACGCCGCCGGCTCGGGCCGGCCGATCCGCGCGGTGGTGTCGCGACAGGAGAGGGGAGCGACGCATACCCCTCCGTCGATGACGAGACACGCGCTCAGGTGAGCGGCGGCGAGCCGGTGATCCGCGTGACGCCCGAGGCCACCGGGTTCCGGCTCGATGTCATCGAGTCCGACCGGACCCGCTTGTTCGCCGACTGTGCGAGCGCGCTGGCCATGAGCGGACTGAGCGTCCGGGGCGCGGTGATCCGCACTGTCGACGACCTCGCTGTGAACTCGTGGACCGTCGAGTCGCCCGCCGGCGACCCCGACCTGGACCGAGTGCGTCGCTCGCTGCGCCGACTGGCCGACGGATCCTCACCGGTGCGTGCCGCTGCCCGACGTGGGAGACGCGAGGGGCTCGAGCCGCTCGTCATCATGACGCCCCAGCCGACCCGCGGCGGACTGCTGCTCGATGTCCGGTGCACCGACCGGACCGGGCTCCTCGCCGACCTCGGATATGCCCTCTCGAGAACCGGGTTCGAGATCTGTGCGGCCGACGTGCACACCTATGCGGGCCAGGCTCGCGACCTCCTCCTCATCCGTCCCGTCGCGCGCACCGCGACCTCGGCTGCTGTGGAGGCGATGCTCGACGCGGTCAGGGCCGCCTGCCGCTGACCGCCCGGGCACGTCCCCAGCATGATGAATGCGAGGGGTATGCGGGGCAACAGTTAGCCTTGGGTGGTGTTCAACAGCCTCTCCGACCGCCTGACAGCGACGTTCAAGAACCTGCGCGGCAAGGGCCGCCTGTCCGAGTCCGACGTCAACAAGACGATCCGCGACATCCGGATGGCCCTGCTCGACGCCGACGTCGCGCTGCCCGTCGTCAAGGACTTCACCGCCCGCGTGCGCGAGCGCGCCCTCGGCGCCGAGGTCTCCCAGGCGCTCAACCCGGCCCAGCAGGTCATCAAGATCGTCAACGAGGAGCTCACCGGCATCCTCGGCGGGTCGACCCGCACGATCCGGTTCGCCAAGACGGGCCCCACGGTCATCATGCTCGCGGGTCTGCAGGGTGCCGGAAAGACCACGCTCGCCGGCAAGCTGGCGTACTGGCTCAAGGACCAGGGCCACACCCCGATCCTCGTCGCCGCGGACCTCCAGCGTCCCAATGCCGTCACCCAGCTCGAGGTCGTCGGTCAGCGCGCCGGGGTCCCGGTCTTCGCGCCCGAGCGCGGCAACATCGGTGGCCACGACGCCGTCGGGCCGACGGGGGAGGGCACCAAGTCCTTCGGCGACCCGGTGGCCGTGGCGCGTGCCGGTGTGCGCGAGGCCGAGCACAAGCAGCACGACGTCGTCATCGTCGACACCGCCGGCCGGCTCGCCGTCGACGCCAACCTCATGCAGCAGGCCGCCGACATCCGCGAGGCGGTCGACCCGGACGAGGTCCTGTTCGTCATCGACGCGATGATCGGTCAGGCCGCCGTCGAGACGGCCGAGGCCTTCCTCGAGGGCGTCGACTTCACCGGTGTCGTCCTGTCCAAGCTCGACGGTGACGCCCGCGGTGGTGCGGCGCTGTCGGTCGCCGGGGTCACCGGCCGGCCGATCATGTTCGCGAGCACCGGTGAGGGCGTCAAGGACTTCGAGACCTTCCACCCCGACCGGATGGCCTCGCGCATCCTCGACATGGGTGACATCCTCACCCTCATCGAGCAGGCCGAGCGCGCCTTCGACAAGGCGCAGGCCGACGAGATGTCGCGCAAGTTCCTCGCTGCCGAGGACTTCACCTTCGACGACTTCCTCGAGCAGATGGCCGCGGTCAAGAAGATGGGCTCGCTGAAGTCGATGCTCAAGATGATGCCGGGCATGGGCCAGATGGCAGCCCAGATCGACAGCTTCGACGAGCGCGAGTTCGACCGGGTCGAGGCGATGGTCCGCTCGATGACCCCGTTCGAGCGCAACCACCCCAAGCAGATCAACGGCTCGCGCCGCGCCCGCATCGCCAAGGGCTCCGGGGTCACGGTCTCCGAGGTCAACTCCCTCCTCGAGCGCTTCGGTGAGGCCCAGAAGATGATGAAGTCCCTCGCCAAGGGCGGCGGAATCCCCGGCATGCCGGGCATGCCCGGTCTCGGCGGCGGTGGCGGCAAGCGCGCCAAGGGACGCCAGCAGGCCCAGCAGCAGCGCGGCAGAAAGTCCAAGTCGGGCAACCCGGCCAAGCGCGCCGCCGAGGAGCAGGCGGCTCGCCAGAAGGCTGCCGGCGCCATCGGCGCCGCGTTCGGCGCCGGCGCCGACCCGGCCGACATCAGCAAGAATCTCGCCAACCTCGACCCGAACGACCTGCCCAAGGGCTTCGACAAGTTCTTCAAGGGCTGAACCCCTTGGTGCTCTTCGCTCTGGCGACCGGCAAGGCCGGGCCGCGCGTCGCATACCTCCACGGGCTGTTCGGCCAGGGGCGGAACTGGATGCAGATCGCCAAGGCGGTCAGCGGACCGGATGGGACGGACACCCGGGCGCTGCTCCTCGACCTGCCGAACCATGGGCGGTCGTCGTGGACCGAGGAGTTCTCGTTCCACCAGTACGCCGAGCAGGTGATCGAGACGCTCGACACGGGCGCACCGGGGGAGTCCTGGACGCTCGTCGGGCACTCGCTCGGTGGCAAGACCGCGATGGTCGCCGCGCTCGAGCGGCCCGACATCATCGAGCGGCTCTGCGTGGTCGACATCGCCCCGAAGAACTACGGAAGCCTGCACCGCTTCTCCGGCTACGTCGAGGAGATGCAGCGGCTGCCGCTCGACGAGATCTCCACCCGCGCCGACGCCGAGGAGAAGTTCGAGGAGTCCGACCCCGGGGTCAAGGCCTTCCTCCTGCAGAACCTTCGTCGGGACGGGCAGAGCTGGCGGTGGCAGGCGAACATCCAGCAGGTCGCCGACGACATCGCCGGCGAGGCGCGGATGGGCGACTGGCCGGTCGGGCCGGGGGACTACACGCCCTATCCGAATCCCGTGCTGTGGATCACCGGCGGGGAGTCCGAGTACGTCACCGACGAGGACGGTGAGCCGATGCGCGAACTGTTCCCGCTGGCCCGGCAGGTGACGGTCAAGGGGGCGGGCCACTGGGTCCACACCGAGTCTCCTGACATCGTCGTCGCCGCTCTGCGGAGGTTCATCCTCTAGGTTCGGAGGTATGGCCGACGTCGTCCTCCATCTCCGTGGTCCGATCATCGCCGGCCCCGATGACATCCGCGCCCAGGCGTGGGTCGTCGACGGGGTCATCACATATGCCCCGCCCGAGGGGGCGCGTGACATCCGCTCGATCGACGGGTGGGTGCTGCCGGGCTATGTCGACGCGCACTGCCACGTCGGCCTCGGCCCGCAGGGCGCCGTCTCCGAGGAGGAGGCCGAGGCGCAGGCGAGCACCGACAGGGACAACGGCACCCTGCTCCTGCGCGACGCCGGGTCCGCGGCCGACACCCGCTGGATCGACGAGCGGGACGATCTGCCGAAGATCATCCGCGCCGGGCGGCACATCGCCCGCACCCGCCGCTACATACGGGGGTATGCGCACGAGGTCGAGCCGGACCAGCTCGTCGCGCGGGTCCGCGCCGAGGCCAGGGCAGGTGACGGGTGGGTCAAGCTCGTCGACGACTGGATCGACCGGGATCGCGCAGACTTGGCGCCGTGCTGGCCGCGCGACGTTCTCACCGAGGCGATCGCCGCCGCCCACGAGGAGGGCGCCCGGGTCACCGCGCACTGCTTCGGGCAGGAGTCCCTGTATGACTTCGCTGCCGCCGGCACGGACTGCATCGAGCACGCCACCGGCCTCGAGCCTGAGACGGTCGCCGCGTTCGCCGAGCAGTCGATCGCCATCGTGCCGACCCTCATCAACATCGAGACCTTCCCGGACATCGCAGCCTCGGCGGGGGAGAAGTTCCCGCGGTATCGGGAGCGGATGATCGACCTGTTCGAGCGGCGCTACGACACGATCCGCTCCGCCCACGAGGCCGGCGTCCCGATCTATCTCGGAACCGACGCCGGCGGTCACATCGCCCACGGGATGGTCCCGGCCGAGGCGCTCGAGCTCGAGAAGGCAGGGATGTCCCCGGTCGAGGTGCTCGGGGCCGCCACGTGGGGTGCGCGCGAGTGGCTCGGCCGTCCGGTCC
>JAAYSB010000229.1 GCA_012518475.1 Intrasporangiaceae bacterium
CGCTGAGCGGAACATGTCGACGACGTGGTCCTGGACGGCCCGATAGAGCCCGGCGCGCGAGCCGAAGTGGTGGGTGACCAGGCCTGGGGTGGCGCCTGCCTCGCGGGCCACCTTGCGCAGGCTGACCGCCTCGGCTCCGTGAGCGCCGTAGAGCCGCAGCGCCGACTCGCGGATCCGAGCCCGCCCGGTGAGGTCGGAGACAGGGGTGCTCGTCATGGGCTCGACAATACTCATCCTGTCCGGCGAACTGAACGGCTAGACAGTTCCCTGGTCATCCGTATAGCCGGTCTCTATAGTCGGGTCATGCAGATTCTCACGCCCAGGCCGTATGCGTCCCCGTGGATGGGTGGGGACGTCGCCGATGTCGCCGGGCTGGCCCGGCACTTCTTCGCGACCGAGGTCGTCCCCCACCTCGAACGCTTCGATGCCCAGCACCAGGTCGACACCGAGACGTGGCTCGCCGCCGGCCGCGCCGGCTTGCTCTGTGTGAGCGGGTCGGAGGAGTTCGGCGGAGGTGGTGGAACCTTCGCCCACGAGGCGGCTGTCATGTGGGAGCAGGCCCGCTCCGGGGACGACTCGTTCGGCTACTCCGTCCACTCGGGGATCGTCGCGCCGTATCTCGAGGTCTTCGGCACGCCGGAGCAGAAGCAGCGCTGGCTCCCGGGGATGGCGAGCGGCGAGCTCGTCGGGGCGATCGCCATGACCGAGCCGGGAGCGGGATCGGACCTGCAGCGCATCCGGATGACGGCCCGCCGCGACGGTGACCACTACGTCATCAACGGCTCGAAGACGTTCATCACCAACGCCTCCCACGCAGGTCTCGTCATCGTCGTGTGCCGAACCGGAGGCGAGGGTGCGGCCGGGATCTCGCTCATCGTCGTCGAGACCACCGACCGCGAGACCGGCGAGCAGACTCCTGGCTTCGAGCGGGGTCGGGTCCTCGACAAGATCGGCCTCCAGGGACAGGACACCCGTGAGCTGCACTTCACCGACGTGCGTGTGCCGGCCGCGAACCTCCTCGGTTCAGAGGAAGGACTTGGGTTCTACCAGCTGATGAACCAGCTCCCCCAGGAACGGCTGTCGATCGCCGTCGGAGCCGTCGCCGCGGCGGACTACGCGGTCGAGCTCGCCACCGCCTACGTCAAGGAGCGCGACGTCTTCGGCCGGAAGGTCGCCGACTTCCAGAACACCCGCTTCGTCCTCGCCGAGGTGTCCACCGAGGTCCTGGCCGCGCGGACCTTCCTCGACCACTGCATCCAGCTTCATCTCGAGGGTGCCCTCGACCCGGTGACTGCGAGCCGGGCCAAGTACTGGACGACCGACATGCAGTGCTCCGTCATCGACCGCTGCCTCCAGCTGTTCGGCGGCTACGGCTACATGCGCGAGTACCCGATCGCCAGGCTGTATGCGGCAGCCCGCGTGCAGAAGATCTACGGCGGCACGAACGAGATCATGAAGGAGCTCATCGGCCGCTCCCTCTGAGCGAGCGGCCGATGGCGTCGGTTAGTTCACCAGCCAGAGGAACGCGCAGATCACCGCGACGGTCCCAGGGGTGGAGAGGGCCGCCCCGAGTCGGGCCGTCCGGCTGAGCCGCCGGTCGTCACCCGGGCCGAGGATGCGATCGTCATCCGGGTCGAGCCAGAAGGTCAGGGCGTTGACCGCGAGCAGGACGACGGAGAGCACGCCGAGGAGCCGTGGGCTGCCCTCCAGGACCGGATCCCGACCGATGGCGATGAGCCCGACCACGGCGGCGGCCGGAACCGCCCCGAAGAGAAGCGCGGCCAGGACTGTCCGGTCCTTCATGAGCCGGAGTGCCCAGGTCGACCGGACCAGGAGGACTCCGGCCACGACGAGCGCCAGTGCGAGACCGGAGAGCATCCCGACGGACAGCCGGACAGGGGTGCCGTCGAGCCACGCGAGGGTGGAGGCGATGGCTCCGAGCGTCCCCGCGACGCCGGCGACCACCCCGACCACAGTGCGCACACTCAGTCGAGGGTCGACGCGCCGCGAGGTGCTCCCGGCGATCTCCTGCGCATAGATCTTGGGGTCTCCGAAGGCTTCCTGGGCCGTCTCACCCGACTCCGCCACGTGGGTGTCGGCGGTCACGAGCGCGTCACCGATGACATCGCCTGGCACGTCGAGCATGCGCAGCTCGAAGACGAACTCGTCGCGCCACGCTGCCTCGAGGTGGGGAGCGAGCCGCTCGTCGTCCATGTGGCCGGGCCGCGGGGCGTGCGTATCGTTCATGATGCCCTCCCTGAGTCGGTGAGCGCTGCATCTGTGAGCGCTCTGGTCGTGTCCGTGAACTCGGCCCAGTCAGCAGCAAGCCGTTGAGCGTGCTCCCGCCCTGCGGTCGTGAGCGCGAAGTACTTGCGGCCCGGGCCACCTTCCCCCGGTCGCCACTCCACCTCGACCCGGCCGGCTTCCTCGAGCCGACCGAGCAGCGGATAGAGCGTCCCTCCCTTGACGTCACCGAGACCTGCCTCGGCAAGCGCCTGAGTGATCGCATAGCCATAGCTGGGTCCGTCGAGGAGGATCCGCGAGACGCACACCTCCAGGACGCCGCGGAGCCACTCACTCGGCCACGACTGTTCTGACTGCACACTAGATGGTATGACTGACTAGTCAGAGAAGTCAACTAGTCAGACACGCAGGCTTCCCGGAGCGGCCGAGACACGGCGTCAACACCTTGACCCCCGACCAGTTGAGGTATGGCGACACGCAGAGGATCGGTCGCGATTCTCTGCGTGTCGCCATACCTCAAGCCGTCGGGGGCTTGGGGCTGGGGCTTGCGGTCAGACGAGCGAGTTGCCCGCGGCAGCCTTCTCCCGGAGCCACTCTGTGGGGCGGAACCGCTCGCCATAGGTGTCAGCGAGCTCGTCCGCGCGGGCGACGAAGCCGCTGAGGCCGCCCGCATAGTTGGTCATGAACGTGGCCGGGCCTCCGGTGTGCGGGGGGAACCCGATCCCGAAGATGCCGCCGATGTTCGCCGACTCGGTGTCCCCCAGCACGCCTTCCTCGAAGCACCGGGCGGTGTCGAGGGCCATGGCGAACAGGAAGCGGTCCGAGATGTCCTGCATCGGGACCTCGGTCCCGGTGGCGAAGTGCTCGCGCAGACCGGGCCAGAGAACCTTGGGCCCATCGGCCGGGTAGTCGTAGAAGCCCGATCCGGCAGCGCGACCCTTCCGGCCGAACTCGCCGACCATGCGGTCGATGAGCTGCTCACCGGGCGTGAACTCGAGGGTGCGACCCTCGGCGGCAGCGGCCTTCTCGGCCTCGCCGCGGATGTGCTGGGTGAGGGTGAGCGAGACCTCGTCGGTCATGGCGAGCGGCGGGGCCGGGAAGCCGGCCATCGTGGCGGCGCGCTCGATCGTCTGCGGGTCGACGCCCTCGGCGAGGAGGTTGGCACCCTCGGCGATGAGCTGGCCGAAGACCCGCGACGTGAAGAAGCCGCGGCCGTCGCCGACGACGATCGGGATCTTTCGGATCTGCTGGACGATGTCGACCGCGCGAGCGGTGGTCTCGTCGGAGGTCTCCTCGCCGCGGATGATCTCGACGAGCTGCATCTTGTCGACCGGGGAGAAGAAGTGCAGGCCGATGAAGTCCCGCGGACGGGTGACGAACGATGAGAGCGAGGTGATCGGCAGCGTCGAGGTGTTGGAGCACAGGAGGGTGTCCGGACCGACGACTGCCTCGATCTCGGCGAAGACCTGCTTCTTGAGGTCGTAGTCCTCGAAGACCGCCTCGATGACGACATCGACATCGGCGAGGTCGCTCATGTCCGCGGTCGGGGTGATCCGCGCCAGCACGGCCTCGGCCTTGGCCTGGTCCATCTTCCCGCGCTCGACGGCCTTGGCGAGGAGCTTCTCGCTGTAGGCCTTGCCCTTCTGCGCGCCCTCGATCGAGACGTCCTTGAGGACGACGTCGATGCCGGACATAGCGCACGAGTATGCGATGCCGGCGCCCATCATCCCGGCGCCGACCATCCCGACCCGGCCGACCTGACGCTTCTCGAAGCCGTCGCCCTCCCCCTTGGGACGAAGCCGGCCCGAGTTGATCGCCTGGAGGTCGAAGAAGAAGGCCTGGATCATCGCCGTGCTCACCGGCCCGGACGCCAGCTCGGTGATGTAGCGCGACTCGATCCGACTCGCGGTGTCGAAGTCGACCTGGGAACCCTCGACCGCGGCGGACATGATCGCCCGCGGCGCGGGCATCGGCGAGCCCTTGAGCTGCTTGCGCAGGTTGGCCGGGAACGCGGGCAGGTTCGCCGCGAAGGACGGGTTGGACGGAGTGCCACCGGGGATCTTGTAGCCCTTGGCGTCCCACGGCTTGGTGGCCGCGGCGGCAAGCGACTCCTCGCGGTTCTCGCCACCGGCCTGCTCGAGGATCCATTCCCGAGCAGCCGGGACGAGCTCCTCAGCGGAGCCGACGAGCTGGTCGACGACACCCTTGGCGTGCGCGTCGGCAGGACGGCGCTGCTGCCCCTGGAGCAGCCAGCCCATGAGGGCCTCGGTGATCCCGAGCATCCGGACCAGGCGGGTCACCCCACCGCCGCCGGGCAGCAGACCGAGGGTGACCTCGGGAAGCCCGAGCTTGATCCTCGGGTCATCCACAGCGATACGCCGGTGGCAGGCCAGGGCGAGCTCGAGACCGCCACCGAGGGCGGCGCCGTTGATGCAGGCGACCACGGGGCGGCCGAGCTTCTCGAGCCGGCGCATGTCGGCCTTCATGTCCTCGATGAGGGTGAAGAACTGGCCTGCGGTCTCCTTCGTGACACTCTGCAGGTCGGTGAGATTGCCCCCGGCGAAGAAGGTCTTCTTCGCCGAGGTGAGGATGACGCCGGTGATGCTGTCGCGCTCGGCCTCAAGGCGCTCGACGGTCTCCTTGAAGGAGCTGCCGAACAGCTCGTTCATCGTGTTGGCACCAGAGGTCGGGTCGTCCATCGTCAGCGTGACGATGCCGTCGCCGTCCTTCTCGTAGCGGATCATGTTGTCAGTCATTGCTGTTCAGTCCCTGTTCTCTCGATGATCCGCAGCTCAGATGCGCTCGACGATGGTGGCGATGCCCATGCCTCCGCCGATGCAGAGCGTGGCGATGCCGGTGGTGAGGTCACGGCGCTCCAGCTCGTCGACGAGAGTGCCGAGGATCATCGCCCCGGTCGCCCCGAGCGGGTGGCCCATGGCGATCGCGCCGCCGTTGACGTTGGTCTGCTCCTCGTTCCAACCCATGTCCCGCATGAGCTTGAGCGCGACGGCAGCGAAGGCCTCGTTGATCTCGACGAGGTCGATGTCGCTCGCGCTCATGCCGGCGACGTCGAGTGCCTTGCGGCACGCAGGGGCCGGACCGGTGAGCATGATCGTCGGCTCCGAGCCGATGACCGCAGCCGAGACGATCCGGGCCCGCGGCCGCAGGCCCATCTGCTCGCCGACCGCATCTGAGCCGACGAGGACGAGGGCCGCCCCGTCGACGATGCCCGAGGAGTTGCCGGCGTGGTGGACGTGGTTGATCTGATCGACGGAGTGGTACTTCTCCAGCGCCACGTGGTTGAAGCCGCCGAGCTCACCGATCCCGGCGAACGACGGCTTGAGCCCACCGAGCGACTCCAGCGAGGCGTCGGCGCGGACCGTCTCGTCGTGGTCGAGGACGACGAGGCCGTTCTGGTCGCGGACCGGGACCACCGACTTCGCGAAGTAGCCGCCCTGCCACGCAGCCGCGGCGCGCTGCTGACTCTGCACCGCAAACCGGTCGACGTCCTCACGCGTGTAGCCCTCGAGCGTCGCGATGAGGTCGGCGGAGATGCCCTGCGGGACGAAGTCAGTCGCAAGCGCCGTGGCCGGGTCCATCGCCCAGGCCCCACCGTCGCTGGCCATCGGGACGCGGGACATCGACTCGACGCCACCGGCGATGATGAGCGACTCCCAGCCGGAGCGGACCCGGGCGGCAGCCTGGTTGACCGCCTCGAGGCCCGAACCGCAGAACCGGTTGAGCTGCACGCCGGCGACCGGCTCGGGGTACCCGGCCTTGATCGCGGCGATCCGCGGCAGGACCGAGCCCTGGTCGCCCACCGGGGAGACGATGCCCATGACGACGTCGTCGACGGCCCCGGGGTCGAAGCCCTCGTTGCGGTCCTTGAGCGCGTCGAGCAGCCCGACGGTCAGGTCGATGGGCTTGATCTCGTGCAGCGACCCGGTCGCCTTGCCTCGCCCACGCGGGGTGCGCACGGCGTCATAGATGATGGCCTGTCCGGACATGAGCTCACTCCTGGTTGGAAGATGATTCGGGGGTCCACGGACCCCGGTTCGACCTATGCTGTACATATGTATAGCAGCCGGGATGCGCGACAGGCAGGCGGTGTGACGCACGTCGTCCTCAACCAGTCCGAGCCGCGGGTCGACATCGACGAGTACACGACGAACACCGCCCTCACCGAGGCCGTCGCGGCCTTCGACGCAGGCTGGGCGACCGAGGAGCTGACGGCCACCGGCCGCCTCGTCGGTCAGGCGGACTTCCAGCGCGACGCAGAGCTCGCGAACACGATCACGCCCCGGCTGCACACCCACGACCGGTGGGGGCACCGGGTCGACGAGATCGAGTTCCACCCGGCCTATCACCGGATCATCGGCGACGCCATCGCCGCCGGTGCGCACACGAGTGCCTGGGCCGAGCCCGGCCCGGGGGCGAACGTCGCCCGAGCTGCGCAGTTCTCTCTCTTCGGGCAGATCGAGCCCGGCCATGCCTGCCCGGTGTCGATGACCCACGCGGTCGTGCCCTCCCTCCAGACCACACCGGACCTCGCGGACGTCTGGCTGCCGAAGGTGTTCTCGCGTGACTACGACCCCGAGCTGCGCGACCCGGCGACCAAGGACAGCGCGATCTTCGGGATGGCGATGACCGAGAAGCAGGGCGGCTCGGACTGGTTGAGGACGACGTGCGTCACACCGCCTGCCTGTCGCGCATCCC
>JAAYSB010000230.1 GCA_012518475.1 Intrasporangiaceae bacterium
GAGGGCGTTGCGGCCCGAGCTCGTCGCCGTCCAGGCGCCGACCTGGGCGTCTGTGGGCGCGGCGAAGCTGCTCCGGAACCACGCGGCCGTGGGCTCGGAGAACCGGTCGAGGATGTCGTCCCCACGTGTCTGCTCATCCATCGCCGCTAAGCCTCTCACCCCGTCCAGACACCTTCGCCCACGTGAGCCCTCGATGGCCGGTGGGCAACCCGTGGGCCGGGCGCGCCCGTCCTATGTCGAGCGGTCGAGGGACGCTATTGCCTGGTGTCTTCGGACGCGAGGTGCTGCCGGAGTTCCATGGCCTCGTGAAGGACCCGACCGATGACGAGGACAGCTGCTTCCATGCGGCAGATGAGGAAGTGTCGCGGGCGACGTACCAGGCCCGCCGTCGAGGTGGAGCGGCTCTGCGCGAGATGCCAGGAGAAGATCCCGTCCCCGAGCTCGGGCCGGGGTCGCCGTCGTGTCATGCGTTCGCCCGAGGCGACATCCCTGATGGCAGCCACAAGGAGCGCCTCATATCGCTGACGTGCCTGGTCGCCGAACTGGTCTTGGGACCAAGCGAGGATCGACCTGATGTCGTCCGAAGCAGACTGCGTCAGACGATAGGCCGTCATGAGGGAGACGTGTTGCGCGCGCCGGCGCCGAGCTGACCGATGTAGTCCTCAAGGTCGTCGTCGGCGACGTCTTCGTACCTCCCCGCCGCCAGATCCTCCCACCCTCGCGCAGCCGCCTCGCGCAGCGCCACCAAGCGCGCTGCATCTTCTTGCTCCTGGCGCCGGGCGAGCAGGCCGCCCTCGATGAGGGAGTCGAGGAAGGTGAGGACGTCGGCGCGGATCTCGTCCACGGGCATGCCGGTCAGCTCGGCCACCTCGGCCGGGACGTCGTCGACCTCGGTGGCGAGGCACCAGATGAGCGCGCCGGTGCTCTCGAGCACGAGGTTGGGACCGCCGGGGACGTGGCGGAGGAACACGCGGGGACCGGTGTCCTCCTCGAGCACCCCGTGGGCCAGTGACTTCGGCACGGAATAGGTCGTCATCGGCCCCTCCGTCTCGACACCGTCTGTCGCAGCACGCGGGCGCCGTACCGCGCCTGCCGCCCGTAGGCCCGGGCCACTTCACCCTTCGTGGGCGGGCGCCCGAGAGCCGTCTCCATCCGACGGGTGTTCGGAAGCACCATCCGCACTCCGGTCCGGATAGCAGCCGGAAGGGTCGGCGCGGAGGACACCCGGGACCACCACAGGCTGAGCCGGGAGCCGTCGCTGTCCACGAGCTGCTTCCAGAGCGGATAGGTCCGCGCGCCGCGCACGGTCTCGATTCTGCCCGTTCCGGCACGCAGTGCCACGCGGGCTCCCAGCTCGTCGGCCCGGGCCTCGATCGCGTCGCGCTCCTCCTCGGTCACCGTCGTCCAGGCCCGTGCCCGGTCCTCGTCGTCGCGCCGGGACCGTCCCCGGGCCGCGTGGATGATGACGATCAGGCGTTGGTCGGCCAGGTCCGGAACGGAGCAACGGACACCCGCGACAGGCGAGTCCTTGCGATTCGCCCAGAGCAGGTCGAACGCACGCTCCCGGTCGATCTCGATCCCGGGGAAGTGTCGGTGCACGTCGAGGCTGGACAGCCCCTCGGTGACCCAGGTCGCCGCGTGCTCGAACGTCGAGCCGTCCGCGAAGTCGTAGAGCCGCGTCCAGCCGTGTGCTCGCAGAGCCCGGTCGAGGAGCGCGAGGTGGGTGGGACGCACGAGGATGTCGGCGTCCACGGAGGTCCGGAGCCCGCCGGACTCCTCGGACATCGGGCGACGCAGCTCTGCATCGAGCGCGGCGCCCTTGATGTGGAGCAGGTCGATGCCGTGCTCCTGGGCGATCGCCTCGACCTCCGCGTGCGTGAATGCCACGAGGACCTCACGGGGCACGGACGGGGCAGTCACCCTCTCAGACTATCCACGCCAACGACCTCGCCGGCCTGCGCACCTAGGATCGGGAGCATGTGGCTGTCGGAGTTCTGGACCCTCATGCGCGACGAGTTCGGTGACGGACCCGCGCAGGCGATGGCGCGCAGCCACGTCCTCGGTGCCCTCGACAACCGGACGGCGGAGGAGGCGCTGGAGGCCGGCATACCCCCTCGGCAGGTGTGGGCTGCGCTCGTCAAGGACATGGACGTTCCCGAGGACCGCTGGTGGGGGCGGGACACCCCCACCCGCGAATGAGAAGGCCATTTATCAAACGGGGTATGCGGGGGTACGGTTGCCGATCGTGGCCCCCGACCTGCTCCTCACCGCCCGGAACCTGACGAAGAAGTTCGGCGACTTCACCGCCGTCGACGGCATCGATGTCGAGGTCCGCAAGGGCGAGGCCTTCGGTTTCCTCGGGCCCAACGGTGCCGGGAAGTCCTCGACCATGCGGATGGTCGGAGCGGTCTCGCCCGTGACGAGCGGGGAGCTGCGGATCTTCGGCCTCGACCCGGAGACCCACGCCCAGCAGATCAAGGCCCGTCTCGGGAACTGCCCGCAGAAGGACCTGCTCGACGAGGAGCTCTCCGTCGAGGAGAACCTCTGGGTCTACGGCCGCTTCTTCGGGCTCTCCAAGGCCGAGGTGCGCGAGCGCGCCACCGAGCTGCTCGAGTTCGCCCAGCTCACCGAGCGCCGGGCGGACAAGGTCGAGCACCTCTCCGGTGGCATGAAGCGGCGTCTCGTCATCGCCCGCTCCCTCATCAATAACCCCGAGCTGCTGCTCCTCGACGAGCCGACGACCGGGCTCGACCCCCAGGCGCGGCACATCCTCTGGGACCGGCTCTTCCGGCTCAAGCGTCAGGGCGTGACCCTCATCATCACCACGCACTACATGGACGAGGCCGAGCAGCTCTGTGACCGTCTTGTCGTCATGGACAAGGGTGCGATCGCCGCCGAGGGCAGCCCCAAGGACCTCATCGCCCGCTACTCGACCCGCGAGGTCGTCGAGGTCCGCTTCGACGCGGACGACCACGGTGCGTTCGCCGACTCCCTGAGCGGGATCGGCGAGCGGATGGAGGTCCTCCCGGACCGGATTCTTCTGTATGCGGACGACGGCGACGCGGCGACGGCAGCCATCGCGGACCGTGGGATCGATACGCTCTCGACCCTCGTGCGCCGCTCGACCCTCGAGGACGTCTTCCTCCACCTCACCGGCCGGACTCTGATCGACTGATGTCCGAGGATCTCTCGTCCCTGAGTGCGGAGGCGCCACCGGCGGCTCGGCACCCGGGTGCGTCGCGCCTGTCCGCCGGAGCCCGGCGACCACTCGGGTGGGTCGAACGCGTCGGGGTGCTCGTCGCATACCACTGGGTGCTGTTCAAGCGGACCTTCCACGGGGCGCTCGTCTCCCGGTTCCTCCTGCCGGTGCTGTTCCTCGCGTCGATGGGGCTCGGGGTCGGCAGCCTCGTCGACGAGAGCTCCGGCGGTGTCGACGGCGTCCCGTATCTCATCTATGTCGTGCCGGGCCTGGTCATGGTCACCGCCATGAACGTCGGTGTCGGGGAGGCGACGTGGCCGGTCATGGGCTTCATCAAGTGGAACGAGTTCTACCGGGCGATGCTCCACACCCCGCACCGGGTGCTCGACGTGCTCCTCGCGCACTGGGTCATGATCGCCTTCAACGTCCTCATCTCAGCCGGCGCCTTCATGGTCGTGGCGGCCCTGTTCGGGGGAGTGGACTCGTGGTGGTCACTGCTGGCCCTGCCGGTCGCCGTGCTCGTCGGCATGGCTTTCGCGACACCCCTGTTCGTCGTCGGGGCCAAGGCGGCCAACGACTCGATCTACTCCGCCGTCTTCCGGCTCGTCATCACCCCGCTCATGCTGTTCTCCGGGGCGTTCTTCCCCATCGAGAACCTGCCGTTCTGGATGCAGCCGGTCGCCTGGGCGACCCCGCTGTGGCACGGGGTCGAGCTCGGTCGGGCGGCGTTCCTCGGCGGGCCGGTCCCGGATCTCTGGGCGGTCCACGTCGGGGTGCTCGTCGCATACACCCTCGTCGGTGCGTGGTTCTCGGTCCGGGCGGTCCGCGATCGGCTGGTGGCCTGATGCTCGGGTATGCGTTGTGGCGCTTCGTCCTGCTGCGGGACGTGCTCGCGTTCAAGCGGATGTGGTGGCTGTTCCTCAGCGGGTTCGTCGAGCCGGTGTTCTATCTGTTCTCGATCGGGATCGGCCTGGGCGCGCTCGTCAACGACGTGACGACCGACCAGGGCATGGTCATCTCGTATGCGGCGTTCGTCGCGCCCGCGATGTTGGCTGCGTCGGCGATGAACGGGTCGATCGCGGACACGACCTACAACTTCTTCGCGAAGCTGAAGTTCTCCAAGACCTACGACACGATGCTCGCGACGCCGGCGCGGCCGTGGGACGTCGCCATCGGTGAGATCCTCTGGTCGCTCATCCGCGGTGGGGTGTACTCGGCGATCTTCTTCGTCGTCGCGCTCGCGATGGGCTTCGTGCGGTCCTGGTGGGCGGTGCTCGCGATCCCGGCGGCCCTGCTGATCGGCGCGGCGTTCGCCGGCGTGGGGATGTGGGCGACGACCTATATGCGGTCGTGGAAGGACTTCGAGTTCGTCACCCTCGTCATCCAGCCGATGTTCCTGTTCTCGGCGACGTTCTTCCCGCTCGCGGTCTATCCGGAGTCGCTGCAGTGGCTGGTCAAGGTCATGCCGCTCTATCACGGGGTCGAGCTGCAGCGCGGGCTGCTTCTCGGGGACATGCACGGGGGACTGGTGGTCTCCGTGCTCTATCTCGTCGTGCTCTGCGCCCTCGGGCTGTGGGGGGCGTCCCGGCGGATCTCGAGGCTGCTGCTGACGTAGGACACCAGTGGGCGGCGCGCTCCTCGGCCGGTCCAGGCCGGTGCGTGAGGGTTCGCGCGGCGTGTCGGTGTCGCTCGAACATGTGTTCGGCGTATGTTTGTCCCCACGTGAGGGCTCTGACGGCGTGTCGTCCACAGTCCACGGCAGCAGTGAGACGGCTGTCAGTGCTCCCACCTAGCGTCTGACCTGACAGTAGAGAACGTCCGCTCGCCAGAGCTGTGAGGTCGAAGGTGGACGTGACCCGACCTTGAGGAATGAAGGAGTCAGAGATGGCACGCGGCCTGACCGGACCGGTGAACGGCGCCCTGCGCGCGGGACACGGCAGTGACGAAGAGAAGAAGAAGATGCTGGCCCAGGTCATGGGCAACATCGAGAAGGCTCACGGCAAGGGCGCGGTCATGCGCCTCGGCGACGACATCCGCCCGCCGATCGAAGTGATCCCGACCGGGTCGATCGCGCTCGATGTTGCGCTCGGCATCGGCGGACTTCCCCGTGGTCGGGTCGTGGAGATCTACGGACCGGAGAGCTCGGGAAAGACCACCGTCGCGCTGCACGCGGTCGCGAGCGCGCAGCGGGCCGGCGGCATCGCGGCCTTCATCGACGCTGAGCACGCTCTCGACCCCGAGTACGCGAAGAAGCTCGGTGTCGACACCGACAACCTGCTCGTCAGCCAACCGGACACCGGTGAGCAGGCGCTCGAGATCGCGGACATGCTCATCCGCTCCGGCAGCCTCGACATCATCGTCATCGACTCGGTCGCAGCCCTCGTGCCGCGCGCTGAGATCGAGGGCGAGATGGGCGACAGCCACGTCGGTCTCCAGGCCCGCCTGATGAGCCAGGCACTGCGCAAGATCACCGGGGCGCTGAGCGCCACCGGCACGACGGCGATCTTCATCAACCAGCTCCGCGAGAAGATCGGCGTCATGTTCGGCTGCATGTCCTACAGCACCCGGGTCACCCTCGCCGACGGCAGCACCGAGAAGATCGGCACGATCGTCGACCAGAAGCTCCCCGTCGAGGTCCGCACCTACGACCCGGAGACCAACGAGATCGTCAACCGGCCAGTGACGAACTGGTTCAACAACGGTCGGACCGAGCGCTTCCTCCAGTTCACCGTCGAGAAGTCCGGCGGGAACGGCAAGGCCCAGTTCGCGGCCACCGAGAACCACCTTGTGCGCACCCCCGGCGGCTGGGTCGAGGCCGGCGAGATCATCGCCGGTGACCGGGTCATGGTGAGCGAGACCGCCCGCCTGTCCGATCAGCAGTGGCAGATCGTCCTCGGCGGGCTCATGGGAGACGGCGACCTCGCGCCGGACGGTCGCGCCCGCCACGGCGTCCGGTTCCGCATGGGTCACGGAGCCGAGCAGGTCGACTACCTCGACTACAAGACCGAGCTGCTCGGCAACATCCCGCACACCAGGTCCGTTCGCCCCAATGGTGGCGAGCACGTCGACTTCACTCCGCTGGCGGAGCTCGGCGAGGTGCGTCAGGCCGTGTACTGGGGTGATGGGAAGAAGCACCTCGGTGAGGACTTCCTCAAGGCACTCACCCCACTGGCCCTGGCCATCTGGTTCATGGACGACGGCTGCTTCACAGTGCGGAGCACTGGCCTGAAGGATCGGAGCCACGGGGGCAGCGGTCGGATCGAGATCGGCGTCGAGTCGATGAGCGAGGCCACCCGGGTCCGGCTCGTGGACTACCTGCGCGACGAGCACGGAGTCGAGAGCCGCGTCTTCCTGAGCGGGGCGGCTCGCACGGCCGTGCTGCAGATGACCACCGCAGGGAGCAGGCGCTTCCAGGAGATCGTGGCTCCCTACATCCACCCGTCGATGGAGTACACGCTCCTCCCGGGACTGCGGGGACAGTTCGCCGTCGAGCCCGAGTTCGTCGAGCCCCGGCAGGTGCTCGTCCCGGCACAGGTTCTCGATGTCCACATCAAGCCCAAGACCACGTCGATGAACCGCTTCGACATCGAGGTGGCGGGAACGCACAACTACTTCGTCGACGGTGTCATGGTGCACAACAGCCCTGAGACCACCACGGGTGGCAAGGCGCTGAAGTTCTATGCGTCGGTCCGCATCGACGTCCGGCGCATCGAGACGCTCAAGGACGGGACGGACGCAGTCGGCAACCGCACCCGCGCCAAGATCGTCAAGAACAAGGTCTCCCCGCCGTTCAAGCAGGCCGAGTTCGACATCCTCTACGGGCAGGGCATCTCCCGCGAGGGTGGGCTCATCGACATGGGCGTCGACCACGGCTTCGTCCGCAAGGCCGGCGCCTGGTACACCTACGACGGCGACCAGCTCGGGCAGGGCAAGGAGAACGCCCGTCAGTTCCTCAAGGACAACCCGGACCTCGCCGACGAGCTCGAGATGAAGATCAAGGACAAGCTCGGGGTCGGGCGTCGCGTCGAGGAGCCGGATGCCGCTGAGGCCGAGGTTCCCGTCGACTTCTGATCCGGGCTCTGCTCGATCAGTGGTTCTGAACGATGAGTGAGACCACACCGGCCCGCGGTGCGTCCGACCTGGACGCGCTGCGGGCCGCCGTGCAGCGGATCGAGGACGGGGAGTCCACCGGACTCTTCGACGACCTCCCACCCGCGCCCTCACGGGGCTCTCGGACCCGGGAGCGCGGCGGGTCGAAGGGTGCGGGGAAGAGGTCTGGGGGCGGGCGCGGTCCGACTCGTGCTCAGACCGGGGGCTCCGTGCCGATCCCGACGACCTCTCCAGCGCAGGAGTGGCAGGGGAGTGCCCCGCCACCGGAGACCGCGCCGGACTGGGCTCAGCCGGATCCCGAGGCGGCGCCCACCTTCGAGGCTGTGCCGGTGCCCGATGCTGTGGCCGGCGCCGACCAGGAGGGCGGTGTCGATAAGGAGGGCGAGGTCGAGAAGGACCGCGACGCCGACCCCTATGCCGTCGCCCGGCAGATCGTCCTGCGCCAGCTGACCATGTCGCCGAAGAGCCGGCACCAGCTCCGCCAGAAGCTCCGCCAGCGCAACTGCCCTGACGAGGTGGCCGAGGCGGTCCTCGATCGGATGACCGAGGTGGGGCTCGTCGACGACGCGAAGTACGCCGAGGCCCTGGTGCGCTCCAAGCAGGTCAGCCGGGGGCTGTCCAAGCGAGCCCTCGCCCATGAGCTGCGCCAGAAGGGTGTCGACAAGGACACCGCCGACAGTGTGCTCGACCAGGTCGACCCCACCGAGGAGGAGGACCGTGCCAAGGCGCTCGTCGCCGCCCGGATGCCGCGGCTGCGCGGGATGGAGCGGGACACCGTCATGCGCCGCCTCGCCGGCATGCTCGC
>JAAYSB010000019.1 GCA_012518475.1 Intrasporangiaceae bacterium
CCCTCGACCTCGAAGTACTGCTCCTTGGCCACTCCGGCCATGCCCGCGACCATGTTCGTGGGGATGGACTCGACCTTGGTGTTGAGCTCGCGCACGTTGGCGTTGTAGTAGCGCCGCGCTGAGGCGATCCGGTCCTCGGTGCTCGTGAGCTCCTGCTGGAGGGCGAGGAAGTTCTGGTTGGCCTTGAGGTCCGGGTAGGCCTCGGCGACCGCGAGCAGGCGACCGAGCGCCTGGGTCAGCATGCCCTCGTTCTCGGCGGCCTGCTCCGGTGACTGCCCGGGCTGCATCGCAGCGGCACGGGCTTTCATGACGTCCTCGAGCGTCCCCCGCTCGTGCGACGCGTACCCCTTGACCGTCTCGACGAGGTTGCCGATGAGGTCGTGGCGGCGCTTGAGCTCGGTGTCGATCTGCGCCCAGGCCTCGTGCACGAGGTTGCGCAGCTTGATGAGGCCGTTGTACATCCCCACGAAGACGAGTGCCAGCACCACGATGATGGCGACGATGATGATGAGCGCAGTGGTCATGCCGGTCAGCCTAGCGGGTCGTCAGGCCAGACCGAGGTCCTCCAGCGAGTAGACGAATCGGTATGCGAGGCCCGCCTCGGCGAACTTCTCACCCGCTCCGGTCGCCCGGTCGGCGATCGTCGCGACCGCGACAACGGTGGCACCCGCCTCCTGCGCGGCGGTCGCCGCCTCGAGCGGGGAGGCCCCGGTGGTCGAGGTGTCCTCGACGATGAGGACGCGGCGGCCCTCGATCGAGGGGCCCTCGATGCGCTGCTGGAGACCGTGCGCCTTGCCCGCCTTGCGGACGACGAAGGCATCGAGTCGCTCCCCCTCCGCAGCGGCCGCGTGGAGCATCGACGTCGCCACCGGGTCTGCGCCCAGGGTCAGGCCTCCCACCGCGTCGAAGTCGAGGTCGCTGACGAGGTCGCGCATGACCCGGCCGACGAGCGGGCCGGCCTCCCCGTCGAGGGTGATCCGGCGCAGGTCTACGTAGTAGTCGGCCTCCTTGCCGCTCGAGAGCGTCACCCTCCCGTGGACGATCGCCTTGTCCTTGACGATGTCGAGGAGTCGGGCGCGGTCGGCTGCTGTGTCGTGGGAGTCCTGGGTGTCGTGGTGGCTCACGCCGCCACCCTATCGACAGCCCTGACGCCGGGATTCGGCCGACCGAGTCGCGCAGGTCTGAGCGAGATGCGACGCGTGCAGGCGCTGCGGCGATATAGCGCCGCACGATCTGGGACGGCCGCGTCTCGGCACGATCGCCGCAGCGGATGCGCGCCACTCAAGGTCAGCGGCGGTGCTTCGGGGTGGCCAGGGGGTTGCGGAGGAGGAAGCGGGGTGCGACCTGGAGCATGCCCGCTGCGATCTTGTACCTCAGGCTCGGCACCGACAACGCCTTGCCGGCTCGCGCGTCGGCGATGCCCGCCGCGACGACATCGGGGGCGTTGAGCCACGCGAACTCCGGCAGATAGGACACGTCCATCTCACCCCGCTCGTGGAACTCGGTGTGGGTGAAGCCCGGACAGAGCGCCGTCGCCGTGACGCCGGTGCCGGCCAGCTCGGTCGATAGCCCCTCCGTGAAGGCGGTGACGAACGCCTTCGCTGCCGAATAGCTCCCAGCCGCAAGGAAGCCCGCGACCGAGGAGACGTTGATGATCTGACCGCTGCCACGCTGCTTCATCGTCGTGGCGGCAGCGTGGGAGAGGACGAGCACCGCCCGGCACATGAGGTCGAAGGCGTTCTCCTCGGTCTCGAGATGGTTCTGCGTGAACGACGTCTTCAGCCCGAGCCCGGCGTTGTTGACGACGATGTCGACCGGCTGCTCGCTCGAGCGGACCCGCTCGGCCACTCGCTCCAGAGCCG
>JAAYSB010000231.1 GCA_012518475.1 Intrasporangiaceae bacterium
GCACACCGGTGACTCCATCACCGTTGCGCCCGCGCTCACCCTCACCGACCGTGAGTACCAGCGGCTGCGGGACATCGGCATCGCCGTCATCCGTGAGGTCGGTGTCGATACCGGCGGCTGCAACATCCAGTTCGCCGTCAATCCGGTCGATGGCCGAGTCATCGTCATCGAGATGAACCCGCGGGTGTCGCGCTCCTCGGCGCTGGCGTCGAAGGCGACCGGCTTCCCGATCGCCAAGATCGCCGCGAAGATGGCCATCGGGTACACCCTCGACGAGGTGCCGAACGACATCACCCGCGAGACCCCGGCGTGCTTCGAGCCGAGCATCGACTATGTCGTCGTCAAGGTGCCACGGTTCGCGTTCGAGAAGTTCCCGCTCGCCGACACCACCCTGACGACCACGATGAAGAGCGTCGGCGAGGCGATGAGCATCGGACGCAACTTCACCGAGGCGCTCCAGAAGGCACTGCGGTCCCTCGAGCTCAAGGGCAGCTCGTTCCACTGGGACGGCGAGGCACCGTCCGGCGACGAGCTCGAGGCGGTCCTCGAGACGGCCAGGCGCCCGACCGACGGACGGATCGTCGCGGTCCAGCAGGCGCTGCGCGGCGGCAAGACCGTCGAGGAGGTCCACGAGGCCACCGGCATCGACCCGTGGTTCCTCGACCAGATCGAGCTCATCAACGGTGTCGCTGCCGACCTGGCCGCCGACAGCGGAGCGCGCGACGGACGACTCTCGCCGGCGCTCCTGCGCCACGCGAAGCGGCACGGGTTCAGCGATGCGCAGATCGCCGGCATCACCGGGCTGCGCAGCGACGTCGTGCGAGGGGTCCGGCACGCGCTCGGGATCCGGCCGGTGTTCAAGACCGTCGACACCTGCGCTGCCGAGTTCGCCGCGCAGACGCCGTACTACTACTCGTCCTACGACGAGGAGTCCGAGGTCCAGCCGCGCGAGACCCCGGCGGTCATCATCCTCGGCAGCGGCCCGAACCGGATCGGACAGGGTGTCGAGTTCGACTACTCGTGCGTCCACGCGAGCTTCGCCCTGCGCGACGCCGGCTACGAGACGGTCATGGTCAACTGCAACCCCGAGACCGTCTCGACCGACTACGACACGAGCAGCCGGCTGTACTTCGAGCCGCTCACTCTCGAGGACGTCCTCGAGATCGTCCACGCCGAGCAGGAGGCCGGTCCCGTGGCCGGTGTCATCGTCCAGCTCGGTGGTCAGACCCCGCTGGGCCTGGCGCAGGCGCTCAAGGACGCGGGCGTGCCCATCGTGGGCACCTCTCCGGAGGCGATCCACCTCGCCGAGGACCGCGGCGCCTTCGGACGGGTTCTCGCTGCCGCCGACCTGCCGGCGCCCAAGCACGGCACGGCCTACAGCGCGGAGGAGGCGCTGCGGATCGCCGGCGAGATCGGCTATCCGGTGCTCGTCCGGCCCTCGTACGTCCTCGGTGGGCGGGGGATGGAGATCGTCTATGACGACGCGACCCTCGTCGAGTACGTCAACCGCGCGACGGTCGCCTCACCGGAGCACCCGATCCTCGTCGACCGCTTCCTCGACGACGCCGTCGAGATCGATGTCGACGCCCTCTATGACGGTGAGGAGCTGTACCTCGGCGGGATCATGGAGCACATCGAGGAGGCCGGCATCCACTCCGGCGACTCGGCGTGCACCCTGCCGCCGGTCACCCTCGGCGCCGAGGAGCTCAGCCGGGTCCGGGAGTCGACCCGCCGCCTCGCCGAGGGCATCGGCGTCCGCGGGCTGATGAACATCCAGTTCGCCCTCGCCCAGGACGTCCTCTATGTCCTCGAGGCCAACCCGCGCGCGTCCCGGACCGTGCCGTTCGTCGCCAAGGCCACCGGTGTCCCGATCGCCAAGGCCGCCGCGCGGGTCATGCTCGGGGCGACCATCGCCGAGCTGCGCGAGGAAGGTCTGCTGCCGCGGCATACCGATGGTGGCGAGATGCCGGTGGAGTCCCCGATCTCGGTCAAGGAGGCGGTGCTGCCGTTCAAGAGGTTCCGGACCACGCAGGGCGAGGTCGTCGACAGCCTCCTCGGTCCGGAGATGCGCTCGACCGGAGAGGTGATGGGCATCGCGCCGGACTTCGGCCTCGCCTTCGCCAAGAGCCAGCTCGCCGCCTATGGCGGGCTGCCGCTCAAGGGATCGGTGTTCGTCTCCGTCGCGAACCGGGACAAGCGCTCGATCATCTTCCCGGTCAAGCGGCTCGCAGACCTCGGGTTCACCATCTATACGACGACTGGAACTCGGAACATGCTGCGCCGCAACGGGATCCACACCGAGCTGGTCCTCAAGCACGGGGAGCGCAAGGAGGGTGAGCAGAGCATCGTCGACCTCATCATGGCCGGTGAGATCGACATGGTCGTCAACACCCCGACGGGGCCGACCGCCCGCGCCGACGGGTATGCGATCCGCGCCGCCGCGACGTCCTACGAGATCCCGATCATCACCACCGTCCAGGAGCTGGCCGCCGCGGTGCACGGCATCGAGGCGCTCCTCACCGGAGAGGTGCACGTCAAGCCGCTTCAGGCGCACGCCGCCGACCTCGACCTCTGGTCGATCGGGCCGGACGGGACGGACTGGACGGACCGGCGGACCGCATCGGCCCGCGGAGGGGAGGAGTCTGCGTGAGCGCGCTGGACAAGGACGTCGTCTGTGTCGACGGTGAGCTCATCGCCTCTCGTCGAGTCGGTGCCTACCAGCACCTGACCTTCGTCGCACCCGGCATCGCCGAGCTCGCCCGACCCGGGCACTTCGTCGCGCTGTCCGTCGGCGGTCCCACGAGCGCGAACCTGCTCCGCCGGTGCTTCTCCATCCACCAGGTGACCCCCAGCGGCACCTACGGCGGGACGGTCGACGTCGTCGTCTCCGCGGTCGGTGTCGGGACCGAGTGGGTCACCGGGCTGCGGCCGCACGAGACGACAAGCATCATCGGCCCGCTCGGGCGCCCGTTCCCGCTCCCGACCGTCGACGACCCCGCCGATGCTCCCGCGTGCGTTCTGGTCGGCGGCGGCTACGGCTCGGCTCCGCTCTTCTGGCTCGCCGAGCGACTCCGGGAGCGAGGCTGTCACGTCGAGATGGTCCTCGGCGCAGCCACCGAGTCGAGGTTGTTCGGTGTCGTCGACGCCCGCCGCGCCGCGGACGGGGTGACGATCTGCACCGACGACGGCTCCCTGGGCCACCGGGGCTGGATCTCCGAGGTCCTGCCCGTCGTCATCCGCCGCTCCCGGGCCCAGGTCGTCTATGCCTGCGGTCCCATGGGCATGCTCCAGTCGGTGACGGAGATCGCCGCGGCCCACGGCGCGGTCGCCCAGGTCGCGGTCGAGGAGGCCATGGCCTGCGGCGTCGGGGTGTGCATGACCTGCGTCATGCCGGTCCAGGGCAAGGACGGGCAGACCCGTATGGTTCGCAGCTGCGTCGAGGGCCCCGTCTTCCGGGGTGACCGGGTGCGGTGGGACGCCTTCTCCGGGGGTCTGTGCACCGTTCCCGACGACGCCGTCGGCGCGGCAGGAATGAGGGCGCATTGATGAGCCACGCAGTCTCGATGCCCGACACCGCTCCGGCACCGCCCAGCGACCAGGCTGCCGCAGTCGACCTCCGCGTCGACATCGGCCCGTCCGGTGCGCCGCAGATCCTGCCCAACCCGCTCATGACCGCCTCCGGGTGCGCGGCCAACGGCCCTGAGCTGCACCGGTTCTTCGACGTCACCGAGCTCGGTGCGTTCGTCACGAAGTCCGTCATGCGCGAGCCACGATCCGGCCGGGGAACGCCCCGGATGGCCGAGACCCCGAGCGGGATGCTCAACTCCATCGGTCTCCAGGGGCCGGGCATCGACGCCTTCGTCAGCACGGACCTGCGCTGGCTCGCCGAGCACGACGCCAGGGTCCTGGTCTCCATCGCGGGAGGGAGTGCGACCGAGTTCGCCGAGGTGGCCGCAACCCTCGCTGAGTCCCGGGACTTCGACCACGTCGTCGTCGGAGTGGAGGTCAACATCTCCTGTCCGAACGTCGCCAATCGCGGTCAGGTCTTCGCCTGCGACCCACAGGCCTCGGCCAAGGTCATGACCCTGGTCCGGGAGTCCCTGCCGCGCGACACGCCGATCATCGCCAAGCTCAGCCCCGACGTCACGAACATCGCCGACATCGCGGCCGCCTGCCTCAAGGCCGGAGCGAGCGGGCTGACGATGATCAACACCACGCTCGGGATGGTCATCGACCTCGACCGGATGCGACCCCAGGTCGCCGGCATCACCGGAGGACTGTCCGGCCCTGCTGTCCGGCCCATGGCGGTGCGGGCCATCTGGCAGGTCACCTCCGCGATGCGCGAGGGTCGCATGCCGACCGTGCCGATCATCGGGGTCGGGGGAGTGCGGACCGGCCGTGACGCCCTCGAGCTCATCGTCGCCGGCGCCACAGCCGTCCAGGTCGGCACCGTCACCTTCAACGACCCGCTCGCCCCGGTCCGGGTCCGCGACGAGCTGGCCGCCGAGCTCGCTGACCGCGGTTTCGGCTCGGTCAGCGACGCTGTCGGCGCAGCCCACCCCCGCTGACCCGACCTCGACCACCACGACCCCAGGAGGCAACCATGACGACCGGAGCGCCCTTCGGACAACGACTCGGGCAGGCGATGCAGGACCTCGGCCCACTGTGTGCCGGGATCGACCCGCACCGCGGCCTCGTCGAGGAGTGGGGTCTGACCTATGACCTCGCCGGTGTCGAGAAGTTCGCGCTGACCTGCGTCGAGGCCCTCGGGGGCGAGGTCGCCGCCATCAAGCCCCAGTCGGCGTTCTTCGAGGTCTTCGGCTCGCGGGGCCTCGCCCTGCTGGAGCGGGTCATCGACGGTGCCCGTGAGCTCGGCTCGATCGTCATTCTCGATGTCAAGCGCGGTGACATCGGCTCGACGATGGGGGCCTATGCCGAGGCCTTCCTCGGTGCCGACGCGGTGGCTCCTCCTGACGCGATCACGGTGAGCCCCTACCTCGGCTACGAGTCGCTGCGGCCGGCCATCGACCTGGCCGTGGCTAACGACCGCGGCGTGTTCGCCCTGTGCCTGACCTCCAACCCGGAGGGCGCCTCCGTCCAGCACGCCCGCAAGGACGAGCGGTCCGTCGCAGCGAGCATCGCCGAAGGCGCCGCCCAGGACAACGCCTCAGCACGCGAGTCGGGACATCTTGGCCACGTCGGGCTCGTCGTCGGAGCCACGGTGGGACACGCCGTCCAGGATCTGGGACTGGACCTGGCCGCGACCTCGGCGCCGATCCTCGCTCCGGGGATCGGAGCCCAGGGGGCCACCGTCAGTGACCTGACCTCGGTGTTCGGCCCCGCGCTGCCCCAGGTTCTGGCCAGCAGCTCACGCTCGATCCTTCGTGCTGGGCCGGAAATGCCGCTCATTCGTGACAAGGCCAGGGCCGAGGCAGAGGAAATCCGCACAATCCTGGGACCACGTTAGGTAGCGTGGTAGCTCGGAGAGTCGAGCAGGATGCTCTCCGGTGCCGTTCTTCCCGTCTATCAACAGATCCGCGCAAGGAGTTCAAGAAGTGACCCTTCCGCCCCTCACCCCCGAACAGCGTGCCGCCGCTCTCGAGCGCGCCGCTGAGGCACGCCGCGAGCGCGCCAGAATCAAGGCCCGTCTCAAGAGCTCGGGCGAGTCCATCGAGCAGGTCATTGCCGCCGGGCGCGACAACGACGCCATCGGCAAGATGCGCGTCAGCGCCCTCCTCGAGTCGATGCCCGGCGTCGGCCGGGTCCGCGCCCGCCAGATCATGGACGAGGTGGGGATCGCCCAGTCCCGCCGTGTGCGTGGTCTCGGACAGAACCAGACCGCCGCTCTCGTCAAGCGATTCGCGCAGGAGTGAGGCGGGGCGGACTGCCCAGTCGCTGGCGCATACCGCCTGCGCATCCGACCGGGAGCGGGTGAGGTGAGTCGCTCGCGACCCGTGCCGATCCGTTTGGATAGGTTGACTCCGTGAAGAGTGTCCGTCCCCGACCCGTCGTCCTCGCCGGACCGACCGCCGTGGGCAAGGGCACCGTCTCGGGCTACATCCGCGAGCACTTCCCGCACGTGTGGCTCTCGATCTCCGCCACCACCCGGCCGCCGCGACCCGGTGAGGAGGACGGCCGGCACTACTACTTCGTCTCGAACGAGGAGTTCGACACGATGATCGAGCGCGGCGACATGCTCGAGTGGGCGCTCGTGCACGGTCGGAACCGCTACGGCACACCGCGGTATGCGGTCGAGAAGGCGCTCGATGACGGCTTCATGCCGCTGCTCGAGATCGACCTGCAGGGAGCCCGTCAGATCCGCGAGTCGATGCCCGAGGCGCTCTTCGTCTTCCTGGCCCCGCCGTCCTGGGACGAGCTGGTGCGCCGACTCGTCGGACGGGGCACCGAGAACGAGGAGGAACGCACCCGTCGGCTCGCGACCGCCGAGGTGGAGATGGCGGCGGCGGACGAGTTCGATGTGGTCATCGTCAACGACGATGTTCGGCGTGCGGCCGAAGAACTCGTATCATTGATGAAGTCCCAGAGAACTTAGGAGCTCCACCGTGCCCGCAACCGTGTCCGCGATCGGCATCACCAACCCCCCGATCGACGACCTGCTCACCAAGGCCGACAGCAAGTACGCGCTCGTCATCTATGCCGCCAAGCGCGCCCGTCAGATCAACGCCTACTACTCCCAGCTCCAGGAGGGGCTGCTCGAGTATGTCGGCCCGCTCGTCGAGGCCCAGCAGCACGAGAAGCCGCTGTCCATCGCCCTGCGCGAGATCAACGAGGACCTGCTCACCTCCACCCCCGAGGGCTGAGCCCACTCAGGTCACCTGAGTCAACGTTCGCGAGCGGAGGCACACTGACGTGCACGTCGTCCTCGGAGTCACCGGCGGCATCGCTGCCTACAAGGCTGCCCTCCTGCTGCGTCTGCTCAAGGAGTCCGGGCACGACGTCACCGTCGTCCCGACCGCGAGCGCGCTGAAGTTCGTCGGCGAGCCGACCTGGGCGGCCCTGTCCGGGCACCCGGTCTCCACCGATGTCTGGACCGACGTCGAGGGCGTGCCCCACGTGCGCATCGGGCAGAGCGCCGATCTCGTCATCGTCGCCCCCGCGACCGCCGACCTGCTCGCGCGGGCGGCCGCCGGCATCGCCGACGACCTCCTCACGAACACCCTTCTCACGGCCCGCTGCCCGGTCGTCATGGCTCCTGCCATGCACACGGAGATGTGGGAGCATCCCGCCACCCAGGCCAACGTCGAGACCCTCACCTCCCGCGGCGTGCACATCGTCCCGCCCGCCTCCGGGCGCCTCACCGGCGCCGACACCGGTCCCGGCCGGCTCCCCGAGCCGGAGGAGCTGTTCGCCGTGGTCGAGCGAGAGCTGGCGCGTGTCGCCGCCGGCGAGGTGTCTGCCGAGGGGAGCACCGCATACCCCCGCGACATGGTCGGTATGCGCGTGCTCGTCACCGCGGGCGGCACCCGCGAGCCGCTCGACCCGGTCCGGTTCCTCGGGAACCGGTCGTCGGGGAAGCAGGGCGTCGCCATCGCGACCGCCGCCCGGGACCGTGGCGCCGCCGTCACCCTCGTCCTCGCCCACGGCGAGGTCACCGAGCCGGAGGGGGTCGACGTCGTCCGGGTCGGGACGGCGCTGGAGGTGCAGCAGGCGACCCGGACGGCGATCCAGAGCGCGGACGTCCTCGTCATGGCCGCCGCGGTCGCCGACTTCCGTCCCGCGAGCTATGTCGACAGCAAGATCAAGAAGACCTACGAGCCAGGCGATGACCCGGACGCGGGACCGACGATCGAGCTGGTCCGCAACCCCGACATCCTCGCCGGGCTCGTGGCCGACCGGGGCGGGGCGAGCACGCCGCTCATCGTCGGGTTCGCTGCCGAGACCGGCGACGCCGAGGCCTCGGTGCTCGACCACGGCCGGGCCAAGCTCGCTCGCAAGGGCTGCGACCTTCTCGTCGTCAACGAGGTCGGGGTCGACAAGACGTTCGGGCTCGACGAGAACACCGTCCACATCCTGCGGCGGGGTCAGGA
>JAAYSB010000232.1 GCA_012518475.1 Intrasporangiaceae bacterium
GACCGATGAGGAGAGCGTCCTGCATGCGCAGCCAAAGTCGAATGGCTGAGTCGCTCATGGGCTACCGACCGTCCATCCTGGTTGTGTGTCGCTGTCTGACTGGACCTCGAAGGGCCCATCACGTGACAGTAGGCGGACGGCTCGACAGCCATGGTGGTCTCGCAGGAGGATGGACCGTTCGCCCGGTCAGATGAGCCGTTAGTCGATGTGGGGGTCAGCCGTTCGGGGGATCTTCGCCTGACATACCCCGGTCGATGTCAACGAAGTCGGCCGGACCCGCCCGATGCGACTCAACCCTCGTTGCCGGACGGTTCTGCCGGAGCCGAGAGGCCCGCGACATACCTGCATAGCCGCTGGCCGGCGTCGGGGAGCTCAACACCGGCAGCGGTGGCCTTCGCAAGGTTCAGCACGCTGTTCCGGGGCCGTGGAGCGAGGTTCTTGCCGTGCCCGTACTCCTCCGTGCTGACGCCCGTGACGGTCCCCGCGGCACCCACGTGGGCGAAGATGTCGGCTGCAATGTCGCGCCAGCTCTGGGGCGGACCGGCGTTGGTGACGTTGTACGTCCCGAACGGAGCCTGGGTCGTCACCAGGTGCTGAATGGCGCGAGCGAGGTCCTCGGCGAAGGTCAGACGGCCGACCTGGTCGTCGACGACGGACGGGCTGATCCCACGTTCGGCGAGATCCATCATGGTGCGCACGAAGTTCCGTCCGTCGCCGACGACCCAGCTGGTCCGCACGACGTAGTGACGGTTCCAGGTCTGGACGAGGGCGTCCCCGGCGGCCTTCGACGCCCCATAGACTCCGAGCGGCGAGAAGGGTTCGTCCTCGGAGTGCTCCTCGATCTCCCCGTTGAACACGTAGTCGCTCGAGACGAGCACGAGCGTCGCGCGATGCCGACGCGCCACCTCGACGAGGTGGCCGACTCCGGTGACGTTGGCTGCCCAGCACTCCTTGCTCCCTTCGGGTGTCTCGGCAGCGTCGACAGCCGTCCAGGCGGCGGCGTCGATGATGATCCCGACGTTGTCGAAGTCGAAGGCCTCGACCGAGGACCGGTCTGCCACATCGAGATCGGTGCGGGTGAGGAGTTCAGCGCCAGACCAGAGCGCGCCAAGAGCCCGGCCAAGCTGTCCGCCCGCACCCACGATGACCGTGCGAGGCCGGGGGACTGGCGTCACAGCAGCAAGGGAGGGATGACCGAGGTCGGCGTCGGAGCGGATGGACTCGGAGAGCGGGATCGGCCATGGGCAGGCGATCGTCTCGTCGGCCAGGTTGACGAAGGTGTAGCGGTCACGCGCGACCTCGGACCAGTGGCCGTTGACGAGGTAGGAGTAGGTGGTGTGCTTCTCGAGCGACTGGTAGGCGTTGCCGACCCCTCGGGGGACGAACACGGACGTCCCCGGCCCGATCTCGACCGTGACGAGCCGCCCGAAGGTCTCACCATCACGCAGGTCGACCCAGGCACCGAAGACCCGCCCGGAGGCGACCGAGACCATCTTGTCCCACGGCTCGGCATGGAACCCACGGGTCACGCCGACGTCGACATTGTGGCTCATGTTGTGCTGCACCGGAGCGAAGTCGGGCAGACCTAGTGCGAGCATCTTCTCTCGCTGCCAGTTCTCCTTGAACCAGCCACGCGGATCCCCGTGCACCGGCAGGTCGATCACGAGCAGGCCTGGAATGGCCGTCTCCCGGATGGAGAGGGCCATCACTGGCCCCTGAGCGAGTAGCGGGCCTCGGTCTCGGCCTTGAGCGGGCGCCACCACGCTTCGTTGTCCCGATACCAGGCGATCGTGTCGAGCAGGCCGTCTCGGAAGTCGGTGTAGGTGGGTCTCCACCCCAGCTCATGCATGCTCGTGGCGTCGATGGCATAGCGCAGGTCGTGGCCGACCCTGTCGGCCACGTGGTCGTAGGCGTCGCGCGGCTGGTCCATCAGCTCGAGGATGAGCTCGACGACCTGCTTGTTGTTCTTCTCACCGTCCGCGCCGATGAGGTACGTCCGCCCGATCTCACCGGCCTCGAGGATCCGCCAGACGGCCGAGTTGTGGTCGTCGACGTGGATCCAGTCGCGGACATTGGCACCCGCGCCGTACAGCCGCGGTCGCACGCCGTCGATGATGTTCGTGATCTGCCGGGGGATGAACTTCTCGACGTGCTGGCGCGGACCATAGTTGTTCGAGCAGTTGCTGATGGTGGCCTCGACGCCGAACGAGCGCACCCAGGCTCGGACCAGGTGGTCAGAGGACGCCTTGCTCGCTGAGTACGGACTCGAGGGGTTGTAGGGCGTCTCGGGGGTGAATCTCGCGGGATCGTCGAGCTCGAGGTCGCCGTAGACCTCGTCGGTGGAGATGTGGTGCAGCCGCTTCCCGTGCTCCCGCACTGCCTGAAGCACATGGAAGGTGCCGACGATATTGGCCTCGATGAAGGCCGCCGGTCCGTCCAGCGAGTTGTCGTTGTGCGACTCCGCCGCGAAGTGGACGACGGCGTCGTGCTCGGCGACGAGGTCCCCGACCAGCGCAGCGTCGGTGATGCTGCCCCTCACGAAGGACATGCGGTCAGCGGGCGCCCCGCCCAAGGACGCGCGGTTCCCCGCGTACGTCAGGGCGTCGAGCACCGTCACCGACGCACCGGTGTGTTGGAGGACCCAGTGGACGAAGTTGCTGCCGATGAAGCCAGCGCCACCGGTCACGAGCAGGGAGGTCACGACCTGACCGTACCCAACTGGACCTCCCCGATGTGTCACAGTGGTCGTCATGCGAGGCATCATCCTGGCCGGCGGCGCAGGAACTCGGCTGCACCCGGTGACGCTGGGGATCAGCAAGCAGCTCGTGCCTGTCTACGACAAGCCGATGATCTACTACCCGTTATCCACGCTGATCTTCGCGGGGATCCGAGAGGTGCTCGTCATCACGACACCCCACGAGTCGGGGATGTTCCGGCACCTGCTCGGCGACGGATCCCAGTTCGGCATCGAGTTCACCTACGCCGTCCAGCCTGAGCCGAAGGGCCTTGCCCAGGCGTTCACCATCGGGGAGGGCTTCGTCGCCGGACGCCGATCGTGCCTCGTCCTTGGAGACAACATCTTCTCCGGTCCCGGACTCGGAACGCGGCTGCGGGAGAAGGCCGACTCTGTGGACGGCGCCCTCGTCTTCGGCTACCAGGTCGCCGACCCCAGGGCGTATGGGGTGGTCGAGGTCGCCGCGGACGGCAGGGCCGTGTCGATAGAGGAGAAGCCTAAGAACCCCAGGTCCAGCTGGGCTGTTCCCGGCCTGTACTTCTATGACGAGCACGTCTGCGACATCGCCCGCGACCTGCAGCCCTCGGCGCGAGGCGAGTACGAGATCACCGACGTCAGCCGCCAGTACATGGAGCAGGGACGCCTCCATGTCGACCTTCTGCCGCGTGGCACCGCCTGGCTCGACACCGGCACCTTCGACTCCCTCAACGACGCGAGCAACTTCGTCCGCACCATCCAGGCACGCCAGGGACTCCTCGTCGGATCACCGGAGGAGGCCGCCTGGCGAATGGGCTTCCTCACCGACGATCAACTCGAGGAACGAGCGTCCCGGTATGCGAAGTCCGGCTACGGAGCACTCCTGAAGGGCCTCTTGAACTGACGAGCGGTGGTCGGTGAGTCCGACCGTGGCCAGGGCTGTCCGATGTCGGGCCGGTCGACGGGGTGGATGAGGTGACGATGCCTTCCACCGCCGGACGCTCGACACCGGCTCGGTCGGGTCCACGTCGTGCGCGAGGCCATACTGCGCTGACCCGCGGGTGCTTCGGCCCTGTCGACGCTCAGGGCTCGCCCGGGTCCCGGCCTAGCGGAACAGCAGGGACGCCGACGAC
>JAAYSB010000233.1 GCA_012518475.1 Intrasporangiaceae bacterium
GGACGAGCTCCTCGGGCACGATGGCGCGCAGCACCTCGTCATCGAGCAGGTCGACGGTGCTCAGCTCGTGCGAGGTGCGGAAGCCGTCGAAGAAGTGGACGAAGGGCACCCGGCTGCGCAGGCTCGCCGCATGCGCCACGAGCGCGAGGTCGTGCGACTCCTGGACCGAGGCCGAGGAGAGCAGCGCGAAGCCGGTCTGCCGGACGGCCATGACGTCCTGGTGGTCACCGAAGATCGAGAGGCCCTGCGCCGCAATGGATCTCGCGGCAACGTGCAGCACCGTCGAGGTGAGCTCGCCGGCGATCTTGTACATGTTCGGGATCATGAGCAGCAGGCCCTGCGACGCGGTGAACGTCGTGCTCAGCGCACCGCCCTGGAGGGCGCCGTGCAGGGCGCCGGCTGCGCCGCCCTCGCTCTGCATCTCGACGACGGTCGGCACCGATCCCCAGATGTTGGGCACGGCGTGGCTGGACCACTCGTCGGCGAGCTCGGCCATGCCGGAGGACGGCGTGATCGGATAGATGCTGCACAGCTCGCTGAGCCGGTAGGCGACCCGGACGGCGGCCTCGTTGCCGTCGATCGTCACGCGCTGGGGCTCGCTGGGCGGCTGCACCGGGCTCGGGGTCTCGGTCACGGCGGAGGTCACCGGGCACCTCCCGAAGGAGTCGTGCCACTATGTGGCCGGGCGTCGGTGTGCGGGACGAAGACAGGGTCTGGCAGGAAGACGTTGTGCGGCAAGGGATCGCTCTCCCCGATCATCTCGATGGCGTGGACCGGGCACTGGCGGAAGCACGTGGCGCAGCCGGTGCACTTCTCGTAGTCGAACCGATAGCGGTGGCCGACGCCGAGCTTGATGACGGCGTCCTCGGGGCAGGCACCCAGGCAGCCGTCGCACTCGAAGCAGTTGCCGCAGGACAGGCAGCGGGCGGCCTCGAACTGCGCCTCGCCGGCAGACAGTCCGGCGACGACCTCGTCGAAGGCCGCGATCCGGGTCTGCGGGTCGAGCGCCTGCTGCTCGCGGCGGGTGTGGTCGCCGAAGTACCAGAGGTTGAGCTTGTCGAGGGTGGCCTCGGGGTGCTTGGGCCCCTTGTCATAAACGGTGGCGCGGAGCCAGGCGTCGATGTTGCGGGCGGCCTTCTTGCCGTGGCCGACCCCGACCGTGACGGTGCGCTCGCTCGGGACCGCGTCGCCACCGGCGAAGACGCCGGGTGCTCCGGTCATGAGGGTCACCGGGTCGACCTGGACGACGTCCCACCCGAACTCGATGCCGGGCATGCTCGCGAGGAACCGGGTGTCGCTCTCCTGGCCGAGGGCGAGGATGACGGTGTCGGCCTCGAGGGTCTCGAACTGGCCGGTCGGCTGGGGCTTGCCGAACTCGTCGAGCTCCTGGATCTCGACGGTCAGGTCCCCCTCGCCCATCGAGGTGATCGTCCGCAGCCAGTTGATCCGGATGCCCTCCTCCTCGGCGTCGGTCGCCTCCTCCTCGTGGGCGGGCATCTGCTCACGGGTGCGGCGGTAGACGATGATCGTGTCCTCGGACCCGAGGCGCCGGGCGACCCGCGCCGCGTCCATCGCGGTGTTCCCACCGCCGTAGACTGCGACCCGGCCCAGATCCTCGCTGCGCTCCCCCGTCTCGACGCCGCGCAGGAAGCTCACGGCGTCGAGGACGCGGCTCGCGTCCTGGTTCGGGATGTCGACGCGCTTGGACAGGTGTGCACCGACAGCGACGAACGCGGCATCGAAGCCGCCCTCTTCGAGCTCACTCTGCAGGTCGGTGACGACATGGTTCTGCTCGAAGGTGATGCCGAGGTTCACGAGGCGGCTGATCTCGGCGTCCATGACGTCGCGGGGCAGGCGATAGCTCGGGATCCCGTAGCGCATCATCCCGCCCGGCTCGGGGCTGTTGTCCCGGACGACGACGTCGTGGCCGAGCATGCGGAGGTGGTATGCCGCGGACAGCCCGCTCGGCCCGGCGCCGACAACGAGAACCCTGTGACCCGAGGACTTCTCTGGAGCGTGGAACTGCCACCCCTGCTCGATCGCCGTGTCGCCGAGGAAGCGCTCGACGGAGTGGATCGAGACCGAGCCGTCGAGCTGGGCGCGGTTGCAGACCGTCTCACAGGGGTGGTAGCAGACGCGTCCGTGGATCGCCGGGAACGGGTTGTCGGCGGTCAGCGTGCGCCACGCCTGCTCGCTGGCACCCGCCTTGGCGGGGGCCAGCCAGGCCTGGATGTTCTCCCCCGCCGGACAGCCGGCGTTGCACGGTGGCAGCAGGTCGACATAGACCGGCTTCTGGGTCCGCACCGGTCCGGCTCGACGCTTGCCGGATCCGAGCGAGGAGAGGGGCGCGAGATCACGACGCTGTTCCACGAGGGGGCATACCTCCGCTAGTGCACTGAGGACCCGCGAGAGCCGCGCAGCCCTGCACTACGTACTGTAGTAGTTCTCGCGCGACTTGCGGACATTAGGTGGGCCTAACCAGCCATCATTCCCCACCAGCCCGCCACGTCCTCCCAAGAGGACCGAAACGGCGAACGGTCAGACCGGGGGGACGTCGCGGCGCTTCTCGGCGAAGTGCCGGTCGCGGGTGCTCGCGTAGCGGTACCGCTTGAGTAGCTCGTCGCGCAGGTCGGCCGGGTCGGTCACCTGGTCGAGGACGAGATCGGCGGCGAGCCGCTCGAGGTCGACGTCCTCCTCGTACTCACGGCGCTTCTCGGCGACATACGCTGCTCGCTCGTCCTCGTCGGTGAGCTCGGCGATCTTGTTCGCGAAGACGGCATTGACAGCCGCCTCCGGACCCATCACCGCGATCCGTGCGGTGGGCAGCGCGATCGTCGCATCGGGGGCGAAGCCTGGCCCGCCCATCGCATACAGACCGGCGCCGTAGGCCTTGCGGACCACGACACAGATCTGCGGGACGGTCGCCGACGAGACGGCCGAGACCATCTTCGCGCCGTGCCGGATGATGCCGCCGCGCTCGACCTCGGAGCCGATCATGAAGCCGGGGACGTCTGCGAGATAGAGCAACGGAATGCTGTAGGCGTCGCACAGCCAGATGAAGCGGGTCGCCTTGTCGGCCGAGTCGGTGAACAGGACCCCGCCCTTGACGGCCGAGTTGTTCGCGACGACGCCGACCGTCTCGCCCGCCATCCGGCCGAAGCCGACGACGAGCTCGGGGGCGAACAGCGGCTTGATCTCGAAGAAGCTGTCGTCGTCGACGAGGCCGTCGATGACGTCGTGGATGTCGAAGGGCTGACTCTCCCGCTCCGGGACGGTCGCATCGGTGAGCGGAGCGGCCGGCTCCTCCGGGTGGTAGGCCGGCGGTGCGGTGCGCCAGTTGCCCGGGACGTAGGAGAAGTAGAGCTTGGCGAGCTCGATGGCCTCGGTGTCGTCGTGGGCGAGGAGGTCCCCGACGCCGCTGACGGTGCAATGCATCCGCGCGCCGCCCATCTCCTCGAGCGAGACCTTCTCCCCGACGACCATCTCGGCCATCCGGGGGCTGCCGAGATACATCGACGCGTTGCCCTCGACCATGATGATGATGTCGCAGAAGCTCGGGATGTATGCGCCGCCCGCCGCGGACGGCCCGAAGAGACAACAGATCTGGGGAACCTTGCCGGACAGGGCGACCTGGTTGTGGAAGATCCGCCC
>JAAYSB010000234.1 GCA_012518475.1 Intrasporangiaceae bacterium
CGAAGGCGGAGGGCAGCGCGTGGAGGGCGGCCGCTGCGTCGGCGAGCCGCTTGCCCGCCGTGGTCTCGTTGATGCTCGTGCGCAGCATCGCGACAAGCTGCTCGCCCTCGGGACCGGTGAGCTCGGTGCCGACATCGACGACCCGCTGCTCGACCCGGCCGGTGTTGAGGATGAGGACGACCATGAGTCGCGAGCCGCCGATCGGCACCAGCTCGAGATGGCGCACGGTCGAACGCGAGATCGACGGGTACTGCATGACGGCGACCTGCCGGGTCAGCGTCGAGAGGAGCCGGACCGTCCGGTCGACGACGTCGTCGAGGTCGACTGCCCCGTCGAGGAACTCGGCGATGGCCGCCCGCTCAGCAGGGCTCATGGGCTTGATCGTCGAGAGGCGGTCCACGAAGAGGCGATAGCCCGCATCGGTGGGGATCCGACCCGCCGAGGTGTGCGGTGCGACGATGAGGCCGGCCTCCTCGAGGGCCGCCATGTCGTTGCGGACCGTGGCCGCGGAGACGCCGAGCTGGTGACGCTCGAGCAGGGCCTTGCTGCCGACCGGCTCAGAGGTCGAGACATAGTCCTGCACGATGGCGCGCAACACCTCGAGGCGGCGGTCGTCACTCATCGGGATCTCCTCTCGTGCTCGCGGGCGGTGTCACTGCGGGGCCGGTGTTCACGGCGTGGGCCTGAAAGCGGGCGGTCCCATGGCTCCTCGGCGTGGCAGCCTGGCACTCACCCGGTCCGAGTGCCAATCTTACGGGGTGAACCGCCAGGCTCCCTCATCCCCCGACCGCTACGGCACAGACGTCCTCTCCGGTGACTGGCGTCGTGGTTCCCGTCCGCGGTCGACCCCGACGGTCGCCGAGACCGGCCTCGTCGTCGAGGAGGTCTCGAGCGGGTGGGTCGGGGCGGTCACCCGGACCGAGAAGAGCGGCGGCGTCCACGTCGTCGTCCTCGAGGACCGGCACGGCCGCACGCGCACCTTCCCGCTCGGCCCGGGGTTCCTCATCGACGGCGCCCCGGTCCTCCTCACTGCTCCCACCGGTCCCGCCCGGCCGGCGCCGAAGACCCGGACGGCCAGCGGCTCGGTCGCCGTTCACGGCGCGAAGGCCCGCGTCGCCCGCGGCTCGCGCATCCTCGTCGAGGGCAAGCACGATGCCGAGCTCGTCGAGAAGGTCTGGGGCGATGACCTGCGCATCGAGGGCGTCGTCGTCGAGATGCTCGACGGCGTCGACGACCTCGAGGGCGCCATCTGCGACTTCGCTCCCGAGCCGGGTCGCCGGCTCGGCATCCTCGTCGACCACCTCGTGCCCGGCACCAAGGAGTCCTCGATCGTCGAGCAGGCGCGGGGATTGCGGGGGTTCGCCGCGCATACCCTCATCCTCGGCCATCCGTACGTCGACGTCTGGCAGTCGGTCCGCCCCGAGCGACTCGGGCTGGATGCCTGGCCCGTCATCCCGAAGGGGACGTCGTGGAAGACCGGGATCTGCAGGCACCTGGGCTGGCCGCACGAGACCGTCGCGGACCAGGCTCGGGCATGGCAGCGCATCCTCGGGGCGGTGCGGTCCTATGCTGATCTCGAGCCGTCTCTCCTCGCCAGCGTCGAGGAGCTCATCGACTTCGTGACGGCACCGGGGACCTGAAAGGAATCTCATGACCAGCATGCCTCCTCCTCCCTCTCCGTACGGGGCGAACGCCGGCCAACCGGGGCCGCTCAACCCCAACGACGAGAAGACCTGGGCCCTCGGAACCCACCTGCTCTGCCTCGTCGCGAGCTTCATCGCCCCGCTCGTCGTCTGGCTCGTCTTCAAGGGCCGCGGGCCGTTCCTCGAGCACCACGCCAAGGAAGCCCTCAACTTCCAGATCACGGTGCTCATCGCAGCCGTCGTCAGCTCGCTGCTGATCCTCCTGCTCGTCGGCTTCGTTCTGCTCCCCCTCGTCGGCCTCTGGGCGCTCATCATGCCGATCATCGCCGCGGTGAAGGCGAGCAACGGCGACTGGTACCGCTATCCCCTGACCATCCGGTTCATCAAGTAGCGGGCCAGGGTGACCCCTGACCCTCCCCTGGGTCGGCCCCTGGGATCGCCGCGAAACGGGGGCCGGCGGCTCGTCTGGGCGGTTGAGTAGAAGCAGGCACAGATCCCACCCCGCACCGAAGGAGCTCACGATGAGCCAGACCCCCTCCAGCTACCTGCCGCCGACCCACTTCGGCACCACCGACCGGCCTCACGGCGCGCTGACCTCCGAGGACCGCAACCTCGGCGCCATCGCCCACATCACCCCCCTCATCCTCATGCTCGTCAGCGGCGGGCTCGCCGGCTTCATCGGCTCGCTCGTCGTCTACCTGTACGCCAAGGACCGCAGCCCGGGCGCCCGGCAGTACGCCGCGACCGCGCTCAACGTCCAGATCACGGTCGCGATCGCATCCGCGATCTCCTACGTCCTCATGCTCGTGCTCATCGGCTTCGTCACGCTGCCGGTCGTGCTCGTGCTCGGCGTCATCGCCCACGTCGTGGGTGCGATCAAGGCGAGCAACGGCGAGGTGTTCACCCCGCCGATAACCCCGCGCTTCGTGAGCTGACCCTCAGCGCAGCCCGCGCATACCGCATTCGCTGCGCCGTCCCGGACCCACCGGGGCGGCGCAGTCGTGTGCCCACTGGAGGACACCCGCCGGCACGGAGACACGAGCCGGGAGGGCGTCACTCGCCGAGGACGAGGCGGCGGACGACGGCGTCCGCGAGCAGCCGCCCACGCACCGTGAGGACGAGCCGCTGTTCCCGCAGCGCGGCGGCGGGATCCACGAGCCCGTCCGAGATGAGGCCCGCGACCGCCGTGCGTCCCTCGGGCCGCAGGTCCGCGACCGGGAGGCCGTCGGCGAGCCGGACGCCGAGGAGGACCAGCTCGTCATAGGCCTGGTCGTCGGTGAGGATCTCGCGGGCGGCGGCCGGGGTCGTGCCGGATGAGAGGCGCCCGGCATACGCCCTCGGGTGCTTGACGTTCCACCACCGGACACCGCCGACGTGGCTGTGCGCGCCGGGTCCGAACCCCCACCAGTTCGCGCCGTTCCAGTAGCCGATGTTGTGCCGGCACCGGGTGTTCTCGGCTGTGGCCCAGTTGCTCACCTCGTACCAGCGCAGGCCATGGGCCGTGAGCAGCTCCTCAGCCAGCTCGTACTTGTCCGCCGCGTCGTCCGGGTCGGGGGCGGGCAGCTCCCCGCGGCGGACCTGGACAGCGAGCCGCGTGCCCTCCTCGACGATGAGGGCATAGGCGCTCACGTGGTCTGGCTGGCAGTCGAGCGCCGACTCGAGGGACCGACGCCAGTCCGCGAGGCTCTCCCCCGGCGTGCCATAGATGAGGTCGAGGCTCACCTGGAGCCCCGCGTCCCGGGCCCAGCCGACAGCCCGAGGGACGTTCTCCGGGTCGTGGGTGCGGTCCAGGGTCGCGAGGACATGCGGCACAGCCGACTGCATCCCGAACGAGACCCGCGTGATGCCACCCTCCGCGAGCCGATGGAGGGACTCGGGCGAGACGGAGTCGGGGTTGGCCTCGGTCGTCACCTCGGCACCGTCGGCCAGCCCGAACGCCTGCCCTAGCCGCTCGATGAGCCTGGCGAGGTCATCGGCCGGGAGCATCGTCGGCGTGCCCCCGCCGACGAACACGGTCTCGAGCCGAGGCACGCTGGACCGTCCAGGCTCAGTGTCCAGGACGCGGGCAGCGAGATCGATCTCATCATGGACAGCGGCGAGGAAGTCCGGCACTGAGGCCGCCGAGCCGAGCTCGCCGGGGGTGTAGGTGTTGAAGTCGCAGTAGCCGCACCGCACCCGGCAGAACGGCACGTGCAGGTAGGCACCGAAGGGCCGCTCGGCGATGGAGGTCAGCGCCTGAGACGGGAGCGCTCCGTCGTCGGGAACGGGGTCACCGTCGGGCAGCTGGGGCACGTCCGACAGTCTCTCAGGTCCTCGACGCGCCGCGGTCTGGCCAGGCCCGATCATGCGTCGCATCGACCGTCGGGGCATTCACTCCTGCCCCAAGAGTCACGGCGACCGGCGTGTCCAGCGCGACACGCCGGGTCGGCGGACTTTGCCTGATGTATTCCCCAGGAACCTCTTGCGCCCCGGTGAACGGTCGACTACAACTATCCATACGCGATCACCGCAGGTGAGAGATCACCGAACGTGAGAGCAGAGATCGAGAAGCTGATCCTCGGATCACCACCCTCGACCTCATTCGTGGGACCTCGGTCCCGCAGTGGAGCAGAGACTTCGCAGCTGGACCTCGGTTCAGAGGCGGAGAACCCTTCCACATGATGAGACCCCGGTCTCATCAGCGAGACCTCGGTCTCGCACCCCGTGAGGCTTCGGCTTCACACGAGGGCCTCGGAAACTCATACTTCCCGAGGCCCTCACCTTTTTTGCCGTCCTTCGATTTATGCCGTCCTACGATGGCGAGGTGACTTCTGCGAAGAACCCCCTCGACGACATCGTCGGCGCCCTGCACCACGGCCGCTGGATCGAGATCGACGGGGTCGTCAATATGCGCGACCTCGGCGGCCTGCCCACGGCCGACGGCGGCACGATCGCGCCGCGCCGGCTGATCCGCTCGGACAACCTCCAGGACCTCTCCCCCGAGGCGGTCGACCACCTCGTGACCGAGATCGGCGTGCGCGACATCGTCGACCTGCGCAGCGAGACCGAGCTGCACGTCCTCGGCGACGGACCGCTGCGCCGCGTCGAGTCCCTCGCCCACCACCACCACTCGCTGCTGCCCAAGCGGGCCGTCGAGAACCGTGGGCCAATAAAAGCCCCGCCGGCCCCGGGACACGCCAACACCGCCGAAGGGGCGGACGTCGGCCTCGGTTCGCCCTGGAAGAAGTACGACGGCCGGCGTGACGCTGAGTACTGGGCCGACCACTACCTCGGCTATCTCTCCAAGCGCCCGGACTCGGTGAGCGCCGCGCTCGACATCGTCTCCCGCAGCTCCGGTGCGACGATCGTCCACTGTGCCGCCGGCAAGGACCGCACCGGCACCGTTATCGCTCTGGCCCTGTCCGTCGCGGGTGTCCCGGACGAGGTCATCATCGAGGACTACGTCCTCACCGACGAACGGATCACCCGCATCCTCGGCCGCCTGGCGGCCCACCCCGTCTACGGCGAGGCGCTGAAGTCGCAGCCCGTCGACGACCAGCGCCCCAAGCCCGAGTCGATGGTCTCGATCCTCGGCTCACTCCACGACGGTTTCGGCGGCGCCTCCGGCTGGCTCCGTGAGCAGGGCTGGTCGGAGGACGACCTCGGCCGCCTCCGCACGCGCCTGCGCGGCTAGAACTGTTCAGGCAGAGCGCTTCTCGCTGAGATACACGGTGATCGTCCCTTCGATGGTGACGGTGCCGTCGGTGCGGATCGAGCGCACCCGCACGGGCACGTCGCCGGTCTGCTCCCAGTCGGCCGGGTCGCTGTCGGCGACGCAGAGCAGGTCACTCGTCGCTTTGGCGACATAGCTGAGCTCCATCCCCTTGGGGATCCACCGCATACCCCGTGGGCAGCTGGCCTCGGCGAGCAGTCCCATGGCCGCCTCGAGTCCGTTGACGGCGGCGATGACGTGCACGGTGCCGATGTGGTTCTCCACCGCCCGCCGCTTCGGCAGCACGACCTCGGCGTGGAACGGCTCGAGGGTGCGCACGTGAGGGCGGATCGTCCCGAAGTACGGCGCCTTGCGCACGACCATCCGCGAGAACAGCCACGTCCCTCCCGGGACGCGGGAGAGACGGCGGAAGATTCCAAGGGTGTCGGCCATGTCGACACCCTAGACACCGCAGGGGTTTGCGCCGCTCACCTTTCGCGTGTGAGGCCCGCCACCCGCCGGTCTAGCGCTTCTTCTTTTCCTTCGGCGGCAGGGTCTCGGTGATCTCCTGCGCGCCGCGCACCCAGAACGCGACCTCGTCGTCATCGGTGCCGTCCGGAAGGGTGACCCAGCCGCGGAAGGGCCGATCACTCGCGGGTGGGAAGCCGACAGCGCCTGGCAACGACTGAGCCTCCTCGAGCCGCTCCGTGGCAACCCGCACGCCCATCCGGTCCCCGAAGAGGCACGCGAACATCTGGGCGTTGGACTCGACGAAGCCGCCGAGCTGACCGAACATCGGACGGATGAGCACCCCCGGGCCGCCGACGATCTCGCGGAACCACTCCTTGGTCTCGTCCGTGGGTCTGGGCATCGGCATGGGGCCGACTCTATGACGGCCGGGCGGTGCGTGCGGCTACTTCTTGGCCTTGGCTCCGGAGTCGTCGGAGGAGAGGGCAGCGATGAAGGCTTCCTGCGGGACCTCGACCCGACCGACCATCTTCATCCGCTTCTTGCCCTCCTTCTGCTTCTCGAGGAGCTTGCGCTTGCGGCTGATGTCACCGCCGTAGCACTTGGCCAGGACGTCCTTGCGGATGGCGCGGATGTTCTCGCGGGCGATGATCCGCGAGCCGATCGCGGCCTGGATCGGCACCTCGAACTGCTGCCGCGGGATGAGCTCCTTGAGCTTGGTCGCCATGGCGACGCCGTAGGCATACGCCTTGTCCTTGTGGACGATCGCGGAGAACGCGTCGACGGTCTCGCCCTGGAGGAGGATGTCGACCTTGACCAGATCGGCGACCTGGTCGCCGTCGGGCTCGTAGTCGAGCGAGGCATACCCGCGTGTGCGGGACTTGAGCTGGTCGAAGAAGTCGAAGACGATCTCGGCCAGCGGCAGGGTGTAGCGCAGCTCCACCCGCTCCTCGCTGAGGTAGTCCATGCCGCCGAGGCTGCCGCGCTTGGACTGGCACAGCTCCATCACGGCACCGATGAACTCGCTGGGCACGAGGATCGTCGCCTTGGTGATCGGTTCGCTGATCTCATCGACCTTCCCCTCGGGGAAGTCGGAGGGGTTGAGCACCTCGACCTCGGTGCCGTCCTCCATCGTGACCTGGTAGACGACGCTGGGGGCGGTGGAG
>JAAYSB010000020.1 GCA_012518475.1 Intrasporangiaceae bacterium
GCTTGTGCTTCTCCGCCGTGGCTGGGCGCTGCTGCAGGCCGAGCCGGCGCTGGTGAAGAGTCTCACCCGGCTCGGTGCGGTGCCGGTCACTGCGCGCGAGGTCGAGGCGGCACTGGCCGGCGGTCGGTGACTCCGGTGGTCGAGCCGCGAGATGCCGTCGGCGGCGGTGCTCCGGGACTCGACCCGCACCCCGTCACGGGCTACCTCTTCGCCTCTCCCGTCCCGCCCGGAACGGGCTGGCCCGATGACCCTGCTGCGCAGACGACTCCGGTGGCGACGACTGCCGCCCGGGTGCGTTCCCTGGCCGCCTCTGCCGAGAGCCTCGATGAGCTCAATGCGCGGCTCTCCGTGTGCCGGGCCTGTCCTCGTCTGGTGCGCTGGCGCGAGACGGTCGCCGTGTCAGGGAGACGGGCGTCCTTCGCCGGCGAGCCGTACTGGGGCCGACCCGGACCCTGGTTCGGGGACCCCGAGGCCGGCATCCTCATCGTGGGTCTGGCGCCGGCAGCCAATGGTGCCAACAGAACTGGGCGGATGTTCACTGGCGATGCCTCGGGTGACTTCCTCTTCGCGGCCCTGCACCGGACTGGCTATGCCAGTCAGCCGGAGTCGATCGGGGGAGGGGACGGACTGGTCCTCGCCGGCATACGCATTCTGGCAACGGTCCGGTGCGCGCCACCCGAGAACAAGCCGACTGCGGAGGAGAAGGCGCGGTGTCTACCCTGGCTGCGCCGCGACCTCGAGCTGACGCCCGGACTGCACACGATCATGACTCTCGGCGGCATCGGCTGGTCCGGAGTCCTCTCTGCTGCCAGGGAACTCGGCTGGGCTGTGCCCCGGCCGCTCCCGAAGTTCGGTCATGGGGTCGAGGTGCGCCTCGAGCGCCCTGACGGGCCACCGGTGCGTGTGGTCGGCTGCTACCACGTCAGCCCGCACAACACGTTCACCGGCCGACTCACGCCCACTATGCTCGACGAGGTCCTGCGCTCCCTCCGTGCCTGAGGCGCTGCGCTCGTGGGTGGAGTGCGGGCGGCCAGGGCAGCCCGAACTCCACCCACGAGGTACTCAGGGCGCCTCCCAGAGGCTCCTCGCAGGGCTGGAATCGTGGGATCCGGCTTCATGAGAACGCCCTCATCGTCATCTCAGCGACCTGTCACATCCGGCTGATGTTCTTAGTGGTGTCAAGAAGAAGTGCCAACACAGGAGAACACCATGCAGATGAAGAAGCCCGCCGCATGGGCCGTCACCGGAGCCCTTGGCCTGGCCGCCCTCACCGGCGTCGCGATCAACGCTCAGGCCAACCAGGTCGACAACGACCCGCGCCCGGCCGTCACGCTGGACGTCGACGATGTGACCGACACCGCGTCCGCGAACAGCGCGCCCTCAGCTCCCTCCACCGTCAGCGCGCAGTCCGCGCAGTCCGCCCCGTCGGCACCGTCCAAGCCTTCGGCCCCGTCCGCCCCGTCGGTGCAGTCGCCGGTCTCGGCTCAGTCCGCTCCGTCCCCGGTCTCCCCGCGGTCCCCGGTCTCGGCCCCGTCCCCGTACTCAGCCCCCTCACCGGTTTCCCCTCCGTCGCCCGCCTCGCCCCCGTCGCCGGTCTCGGCTCCGTCCCCCGTGTCCGCTCCCTCGCCGATCTCGGCTGACTCCCCGGACTCGCCGGCCTCAGCCCCCTCGGCTGACTCGGGCGACTGATTCACGGCAGACTCATCCCACTCAGACTGACTCTTCACGCGAGAGCCCCCGACCCATCCCGGGTTGGGGGCTCTGGCCATTCCGCTGGAATTGCAGCGAAGCGGCGCTCGCCGTTCCGCTGCAATTGCAGCGAAGTGGCGGTGCGGCAGGATCGCCGTACGGCTGGAATCTGGAGAAGCGGCGGTCAGCGGCCCTTCGGGTGCCAGACCGTCTTGGTCTCGAGGAAGTCTGTCATCCGGGACAGCGCGGGGGTGGCGGTGAAGTCCTCGTCGGTCGAGGGACGGCGGACCCGCTTGAGGTTGCCTGCGGCGTCGGCCTCGAGGGCAGCCCAGTCGAGAGAGCCGGCGCCCGCCAGGTCGATGGCGTTGACATCGAGGTGCGAGGCCAGCCATGGAGCCATCTCAGCCGGGTCCCCGGTCAGGACGTTGACCACGCCACCGGGCAGGTCCGAGGTGGCGAGGCACTCGGCGAGCGTGATCGCCGGAAGCGGGTGCTCCTGGGAGGCGATGACGACGCAGGTGTTGCCGGTCGCGACGACCGGAGCGACCACGGAAACCAGCCCGAGCAGCGAGTCGCCCTGGGGTGCCACAACGGCGACGACACCGGTGGGCTCGGGGGCGGAGATGTTGAAGTACGGCCCTGCGACCGGGTTGGCGTTGCCGGTGACCTGGGCGATCTTGTCGGTCCAGCCGGCATACCAGACCCACCGGTCGATGGCGGCGTCGACGACCGTGGCCGCACGCGCCGCAGTGAGTCCCTCAGCCGAGCGCACCTCGGCGATGAGCTGGTCGCGCCGCGACTCCATCACCTCGGCGACGCGGTACAGCACCTGCCCGCGGTTGTATGCGGTGGCCCCGGACCAGCCGGCGACCGCCTTGCGGGCGGCCACGACAGCGTTGCGTGCGTCCTTGCGGGACGCCTGCGCCGCATTGGCAAGGAACGCGCGGTTCCCCTCGCGGGTCGGTGCCGCATACACGTCGTAGGACCGCCCGGACTCGCTGCGCGGGAAGGCGCCGCCGATGAACAGCTTGTAGGTCTTGCGCACGTCTATGCGGCTCATGCCACTCCTCCGCTCCGGACATAGGCAGCCAGGCCCTGGCGCCCGCCCTCCCGGCCGTAGCCGGACTCCTTGTATCCGCCGAACGGCGAGGTCGGATCGAACTGGTTGAACGTGTTCGCCCAGACCACCCCGGCTCGGAGCTGGTCGGCGATCCACAGGATCCGGCTGCCCTTCTCCGTCCAGACCCCGGCCGAGAGGCCGTAGGGGGTGTTGTTCGCCTTGGCGACCGCCTCGCCGGGAGTGCGGAAGGTCAGCACCGAGAGCACCGGCCCGAAGATCTCCTCCTGGGCGATCCGGTGGCTCTGGGAGACGCCGGTGAACAGGGTCGGCCGGAACCAGAACCCGTTCTTGGGCAGCGGGCACCCGGTGTCCCAGCGCTCGGCACCCTCGGCCACCCCGGCCTCGGTGAGCTCGGTGATCCGGGCGAGCTGCTCGGCACTGTTGATCGCGCCCACGTCGGTGTTCTTGTCCAGGGGATCGCCGAGGCGCAGCGTCTCGAGGCGGCGCTTCAGGCGGCGCACGACGTCGTCGACGATGTTCTCCTGGACGAGCAGGCGCGAGCCGGCGCAGCAGACCTGGCCCTGGTTGAAGAAGATGCCGCCGACGATGCCTTCGACCGCCTGGTCGATGGGGGCGTCGTCGAAGATGATGTTCGCAGCCTTGCCGCCGAGCTCGAGAGTGGCCTTCTTCTCAGTGCCCGCAATGGATCTCGCGATCATCTTGCCGACCGCGGTCGAGCCGGTGAAGGCGATCTTGTCGATGCCCGGGTGGTCGACGATCGACTGCCCGGTCGCGCCGGCGCCGGTGACGATGTTGACGACACCGGGTGGCAGGTCCGCCTGCTGACAGATCTCGGCGAAGAGCATCGCCGCCAGGGGGGTGGTCTCGGCCGGCTTGAGGACGACCGTGTTCCCGGCGGCCAGCGCCGGGGCGATCTTCCAGGCGAGCATGAGCAGCGGGAAGTTCCACGGGATGATCTGCCCGACGACGCCGTGCGGGCGGATGTCGGACCCGAGTCCGGCATACTCCAGCTTGTCCGCCCACCCTGCGTGATAGAAGAAGTGTGCCGCAGCCGTCGGCACGTCGAAGTCGCGGGTCTCCTTGATCGGCTTGCCGTTGTCGATCGTCTCAAGGACGGCCAGCTCGCGCGCCCGCTCCTGCATGATCCGGGCGATTCGGAAGAGGTACTTGCCGCGGTCGGTGCCGCTCATCCTCGACCACACGCGGGTGTATGCGGTGCGTGCCGCCCGCACGGCGGCGTCGACATCGTCCGTCGTCGCCTCGGCGACCGTGCTCAGGTGCTCGCCGGTCGCGGGGTTGATCGTGGCGAACGGCGTCCCGTGACCCGGGGTCCACTCACCGCCGATGAACAGCCCATAGCTGTCCTCGATAGTGACGACCGCCCGGGACTCGGGGGCCGGTGCGTACTCGAACGTCGGCATCGGTGTCTCGTCTCCTTGGAGCTGTGCAGTCAGTACGCGCTCGGGGCGTCGTCGGCGATGTAGTCGGATCCGGAGTAGACCCCGAGGGCCATCCGCTGGCGCTGGAGGATGAGGTCGTTGAGCAGGCTGGAGGCGCCGAAGCGGAACCACTCGTTGGTCAGCCAGTCCTCGCCCGCAACCTCGCTGACGGCGACGAGGAAGCTGATCGCCTCCTTGCTCGTGCGGATGCCGCCGGCCGGCTTGACCCCGATCTGCTCGTCGAACTCGTCCCGCCAGTCACGCACGGCCTCGAGCATGATGAGCGTCACGGGAAGCGTCGCCGCGGGGTTGATCTTGCCGGTGCTCGTCTTGATGAAGTCGCCGCCGGCGAGCATCGACAGCCAGCTTGCCCGGCGGACGTTGTCATAGGTGACGAGCTCTCCGGTCTCCATGATGACCTTGAGCCGGGCCGCCGACCCGTCAGCGCGGATGCAGGCCTCCTTGACCGCGGCGATCTGGTTGAACACCGTGAGGTAGTCGCCGGCGAGGAACGCGCCGCGGTCGATGACCATGTCGATCTCGTCGGCGCCGGCAGCCACGGCCTCCTTGGTGTCGGCGAGCTTGACCTTGAGGGAGGCACGCCCGCTGGGGAACGCCGTCGCGACCGCGGCGACCTTGATGTCGCTGTCGCCGAGGGTCTCGCGCGCCACCGCGACCATGTCGCCATAGACACAGACCGCAGCAGGGCTCGGGGTCGACGGGTCGCTCGGGTCCGGCACGAGGGCACGCGTCGCCAGGCCACGGACCTTGCCGGCGGTGTCGGCACCCTCGAGCGTCGTCAGATCGATCATCGAGATGGCTAGGTCGATCGCCCAGCGCTTGCTGTCGGTCTTGATGCTCCGGGTGCGCAGGCCCGCAGCCCTGGAGTCGCAGCCGACCTGGTCGACGCCGGGCAGCGCGTGCAGCCACGAGGTCAGGGACCGGTTCGTCAGCCGACTCACCCCGAGCAGATCACGCGCCCGGGCCGTCGTCTCAGCGGAGGTAGTCACCCTGCGGAGTCTATGCGCCTCGAGCCTGCGCAGGGGCCGTGCCGGTGACCCGAGCGCGTAGGGCCGCCTCGCGAGCAAGGCGCTCCCCGTCACGGCGTCGCCGGTCCGCGAGGACACCGGCGAGGAAGGTCTCGGGGTGGGTGCCCGGGGGAGGAGGCGGCGCGACATGCCGACTGACCCTTCGCGCCAGCTCGGTGCCGAGGCTGTGCCGAGCCTGCGGCGTCATGCTCGGCGCTCGCACGAGGAACTGCCGCACGGACAGAGCGAGAGTGTCCGGCAGCGCCGCGATATCGGCGCCCAGGGCCCAGGCCTCGAGCTCCTTCGGCATCGCTGAGGGCAGAGGCAGCCGCATCGTCTGTCGCTCGTTGATGACATAGGTCCCGGCTGCGAGGTCTCCCAGGCGGCGGTTGCGCTTCGTCAGCAGGGCGGCGGTGAGTGCGACGGTGCCCTGGGCGAGATAGATCTCGATCCAGGCCGTCAGTCCCCGGACCACGGCGTGGCGGAAGCCGATCGGCCCGCCGTCATCGCGCACCGTTCGCAGCCCGAGGACCAGCTTGCCGACGGTCTTGCCTCGGGTGATCGTCTCGAGGGCGATCGGGATCCCGAGCACAGCAAGCACGAGCGTGACGATCATCGCGGTCTGGGCCACGGCCATGCTCGCGCCGTCGAGGAGCCGCACCGCGATCAGCGCGAGCGCGACAAGGGAGATGGCCAGCACGACGAGATCGATGAGGGCGGACAGGCAGCGAGCGAACACGTGCGCCACCGGCAGCTCGACCTCGACGGCCTCGCTCGTCGTGACCCGCCCGTCGGACTCGTACTCTCCGACACCGATGAGGGCACGCTGGTCCACCTGAGCGAGCGGACCCCCCGGGACTGACATGCCCCCAGCCTACGAGGACGGGACGGCGCCGCCCTCCCTGTGCCGTGCCGCAACCTGGCAATCGCCAGGTTCTGGCACGGGAGGACGGGCGGCATACTGGTCGGCATGGATCTCGACGCGTACGTGGGGGCACGTCACGACGCCTGGCAGCGGCTCGAGGTCCTCGTGGGGAAGCGGCGGCTCACGGGGGAGGAGTCCGACGAGATGCTCCGCCTCTATACCGAGGTCTCGACCGACCTGTCGACCCTGCGCTCGGTCAACCCGGACCCTGCGCTGGTCCGCTACCTCTCCGCACTCCTCAGCCGCGCGCGCATCCACACAGCCGGTGCGCGGACCGGTTCCTGGAGTGCCCTGGGGCACTTCCTCACTGCGACCTTCCCGGCTGCGCTGTACCGGATGCGCTGGTGGTGGATCGGGGTGACCGTCGCCTGCGTCCTCTTCGGCTTCGCGATCGGGTGGTATGCGCTGAACAACCCCGAGGTCTATGCAGCCCAGATGACCCCGGGCCAGATCGACGCCTACGTCAACACCGACTTCGAGAACTACTACTCCGAGTACCCACACCACGAGTTCGCGACGCTCGTCTGGACGAACAACGCCTGGGTCGCGGCCCAGTGCATCGCCATGGGTGTCCTCGGATTCCCGGTCGTCTATGTCCTCTTCCAGAACATGCTCAACGTCGGTATCGCCGGCGGGCTCATGGCCGAGCACGGCCGGCTCGACCTGTTCTTCGGGCTCATCCTCCCGCACGGCATCCTCGAGCTCACCGCGATCTTCGTCGCCGGCGGGGTGGGGCTGAGGCTGTTCTGGTCCTGGATCGAGCCCGGCACGATGACTCGGATGCAGTCCTTCGCGCGGGAGGGACGCACCGCGATCGCGGTGGCCCTCGGCCTCGTCCTCGTGCTCCTCGTGAGCGGCATCATCGAGGGCTTCGTGACCCCCTCCGGCCTGCCCACGTGGGCGCGGATCTCGATCGGCGTCCTCGCCCAGGCGCTCTTCCTCGCCTATGTCTTCGTCCTCGGCCGGCGCGCCGTCCTCGCCGGCGAGACCGGCGACCTCGACAGCAGGGCTCGCGGCGACGACACCCCCGTCGCCGCATGACCGGTGCTGAGCTGCGGCTCGGCATGGCCGGATCCGGCCTGCGATCGTCACTGCACCGGTAGGCGCATCGCCCCGGCGACCACATCGCCACCGTCGTCGCCGATCCGGCGGAGCACCCCAGACGGTCGCTGCCTTGGGCAGTCAGCCACCGGCACTGAACAGGTCTCTCCGCAGGATGAGGCGCTATATCGCCTGGTCCTGCGGGAAGACCTGTCCGGTCGGACGTCGGTGATCAGAGCCGGCCGTGGGACTTCAGGAGCAGGTAGTAGTCGACGAGGTCGACAGGGAGGGTGTCGGCGTCCGCGTCGATGACGTATGCGCCGAGCCGCCGGAGCGCGTCGGCCGTCGCCTCCCGCTCGGCGACGGTGCGCTCGGCAGCCGCAGCGGCATACGTGCTCGACAGGTCCCTCCGGTCCGCCCGCAGTCGGCTCACCGACGGATCGGCAACCGAGGCGATGACGACCTCGTGGTGGCGGACCAGACCGGGCAGCGACGGCAGCAGCCCGAACTCGATCGCGGCTGACTCGAGTGGAGTGATGATGACGACGAGGGCGCGCCGGTTGCCCCGCGCGCTGACGGCCGAGAGGAGCTGCGGCCAGTCGGCCTCGACGAGGACCGGCTCGATCGTCGCGAAGGCGGAGACGATGTCCCGGAGCGTCGCCGTGCCGCGCTGCCCGCCGCCGACACGGGCGCGGATCTGACGGTCTCCGACGACGAGCTCCACGCGGTCTCTGGCGTGCTCGGCGAGGGCGGCGAGCAGGAGGGCTGCGTCCATGCCGGCGTCGAGGCGTGGTGCGTCACCGACGCGGCCGGCGGAGGTGCGGGAGGAGTCGAGGATGACGACGATCCGCCGGTGCTGCTCCGGCTGCCAGGTGCGGACGACAAGGTGCTGGCGCCGGGCGGTGGCCCGCCAGTCGATCGACCGGACGTCGTCGCCCTCGACATAGTCGCGGAGGGAGTCGAACTCGGTGCCCTGTCCGCGGGTGCGGACCGCGGACCGGCCGTCGATCTCTCGGAGCTGGCTGAGCTTGCTCGGCAGGTGCTTGCGCGAGGCGAACGGGTGCAGTGCCCGGGCTGTGCCGGGAACGACGAAGGAGCGCTGCCGGGCGGCCAGCCCGAGGGGGCCGCGCAGCCTGATCGTCACGGCGTCCGCCTTGCGGTCGCCGCGGCGGGAGGGCATCAGGCGGGTGGTCGGACGTGCGCGCTCACCGGGTCGCAGATCAAGAGGATGGCGGTCGTTCTGCGCGCCGGCGGAGGGCTGCCACGCGTCCCGCAGGACCCCGCGCACCCGCCGCTTGCCGGCATTGGTCACGGTGAGGACGGACTCGTTCGGCTCGCCGAGCCGCTTGGCCGCCGGTGCGGTCCGTGACAGCAGCAGGTCCCTGGGCCGAGGCGCGAGGAGGGCGTCGATGACCAGGAGGAGCGCCGCCACGAGCACCCAGATCCGTACGGTCGCCAGGGACGGCCAGAGCACTGCGGCGATGATCCCGATGGGGATCAGCCAGAGTGCGCGGGGGGTGAGGGCCATGGGTCGGGTCCGTGCTCGTCGGGTCTGGTGCGCGTGGGCTCGTCCGGTGCGGGAGCGGGGCGGCTCAGCGGGGGACCGGCACAGAGCCGAGGGCCGACTCGAGCACCGAGGTGACGCTCACGCCCTCGAGCTCGGCCTCGGGGGTGAGGCTGAGCCGGTGGGCGAGGGTGGGTTGGGCGAGTGCCTTGACGTCGTCGGGGGTGACATACATCCGCCCGGACAGCCACGCCCAGGCACGTGCGGTCGTGAGCAGTGCCGTCGCCCCACGCGGGCTGACCCCGAGTGAGAGTGACGGGGAGACCCGGGTGGCCCGAGCGATGTCGACGATGTAGGCCAGGACGTCGGGGCGCACCTCGACCTGGCGGACGGCCGCAGAACCGGCCTCGAGGTCCTCGATGCCGGCCACCGGGCGGACTCCGGCACCGGCGAGGTCACGCGGGTCGAAGCCGGACGCGTGGCGGTGGAGGACCTCGATCTCCTGGTCGCGTTCGGGCACCCCGAGGACGAGCTTGAGGAGGAAACGGTCGACCTGGGCCTCGGGCAGCGGATAGGTGCCTTCGTACTCGATGGGGTTCTGCGTCGCGGCCACGAGGAAGGGGCTCGGGAGCGTGCGGGGCTCTCCGTCGACGCTGACCTGGCGCTCCTCCATCGCCTCGAGGAGCGCCGACTGGGTCTTTGGGGGAGTCCGGTTGATCTCGTCGGCGAGCATGAGATTGGTGAAGACCGGGCCCTCTCGGAAGACGAAGTCCGAGGTGCGGCTGTCGAAGACGAGCGAGCCGGTGAGGTCGCCGGGCATGAGGTCAGGGGTGAACTGGACGCGCTTGGTCTGCACGTCGAGGGCTGCCGCGAGCGAGCGGATGAGCAGGGTCTTCGCGACTCCGGGCACACCTTCGAGGAGCACGTGCCCCCGGGCGAGGAGGGCCACCATGAGGCCCGAGACAGCGCCGTGCTGACCGACGACGGCCTTGCCGACCTCGTCGCGCACCGCGAGCAGTGCCGAGCGAGCACGGGCGCTCTCCGCTGACTCGGACGGGACCGAGTCCTGCCGTGGGGGCGCTGCGGGCTCGGGCCGGGGATCCTGCTCCGGTGCGGAGTGCGGGTTCGCGGTCATGTGAGACGCACCTTTCGTTCGAGGTCCTCGAGGTCGGATCCGAGCCGGACCAGGTCTGCTGACCTGACCGGCTCTGAGTCGGTGAGCAGGGCCTGGACCCGCTGCTGGGGCTCCCTCGTGGCGACCGCCACAGCGGTGACGAGAGTATCCAACGAGTCGGTGCGGGCCACGCCCAGTCGGCGCCGCAGGCGGGACCGGCTGCCCTCCCGGAGGATCCGAGCAGCTCGGCCGAGATCCCGGGAGCGGCGATAGAGGTGACCCCGACTCTCCGTGGTCTCGGCGGCACGGACGGTGACCGGGAGCGGTTCGGTGACGAGTCGGCCCAGGCGACGGCCGCGAACCAGCGCCAGCAGCGCGGTCCCGATGGCGAGGACGACGGTCACCGGTGTGGTCCAGGTCGGCCACGGGCTGTAGGTGTCGCCAGCCATCCCGTCCGGGCCGTCGGCGCCCGAGGGGATGAGCCAGACCAGCTGGGGGGAGTGGCCGAGGAGGCGTAGCGCGATCGCGGCGTTGTCCTCGGCGGTGATCTCGGCGTTGGTCAGGGCGCTGCCGAAGCCGACGAGGAAGGTCTCGGGGCTGATGTCGTCACCGGGCAGGTGCGCCAGCATGCCGTGGGCGTCGAGATACCGCGGTGGCAGGCACAGCTCGACGCCGTCGGCCTCGGCGGTGTTGTCGGCCTGGATGCTGACGAGGCCGCCGCGCACGGTGTCTCCGGGGCGCAGCGCCGGGATGGTGCAGGAGCTGCTTGGGGCCGAGGTCACGTCGATGGTCGGCGGGATGCCGTAGCCCGACAGACCCGGCGCGAGGTGCCCCACCGTCTCGGGCTCGACGAGGAGGACGATGAGTCGGTCGGCGGGGACGGCGCGACGCGCCACGTCCGTGAGGGCGCCGGGCGAGAGCCTGTCGTCGGCCGTGACGACCACCGTGGTGCCGGGAGAGAAGGTGCTCGGCAGCTCGGCGATGCTCGTGGCGACGTCCACCTCCACACCCCGGTCGCCGAGGACCTCGGCGAGGGCGCGGCTGCCCACACCGGCAGGTGAACGAGGATCGAGGAGACGGGGATCCGGGGTGTCGCGCAGCCCCATGGCCACGAGGGCGAGAGCGCCGAGCAGGACCACCGCGACCCACGGCAGGATCGAGCGTGCCCGCGACGCTGCCCCGGACCGGGTCGGGCCGAGCAGGGTATAGGCGCCTGCTGCCTTCTCCGGGGCTGCTGTCGTCATGGGGCGCCCACCGACTGCGCTCGCTGGGTGAGGAGACGGCTGTCGAGATCGAGCACCGAGGCTGCGGCGGCACCGTCAGCAGAGGCGTCCCCGTAGCGCACGGCCCCGAAGGTGTGGGCGGCGTCAGCCAGAGGGGCTCGCTCGTCAGGGAACTCCTCGCCCAGGGCAAGAGCGATCTCCCGGGCGGTGGCACCGGGCCGGTCCTCGAGAACGAAGCGCTCGACTGCCGAGGCCGCGAGCGCCCGGAAGCCGTCGAGGACGGCGGTGGAGAAGTCACCACCGGCCTGAGCCGCGCGGGCCCGGCGGCGGTACTCGTCGGCACTGACACCGGCCTCCTCGAAGACCCCTCCCTCGCCGGCTCGTCGTGCCCGCCGACCCGGCTGGACCCGGATGATGGCCCAGATCACCAGCCCCCCGATGATGACCAGCGCGATGATTCCGGCCAGCACCCACCAGGCGGAGATCGCCTCCCCGCGGCCGCCCTCGAACAACCCGAGGAACCAGTCCAGGACGGCGCGCACGAGACGCCGCACCGGGCTCTCCTCGGTGGAGTAGTCGGCCTCGGCCAGCTCGTCAGCGAGCCAGCGGCGGGCCTCCCCGGAGGACGGGTCCAGCGGAGGTGACTCCAGCGCCAGTGACGCAGCGGCTCGGGACACGACGGATCAGGACCGGTCTGCGCCGAGCAGGTCGGTGGCGGGCAGCCAGGGGAGGGCGGCCTGCCCGTCGGCAGCCTGCATGAGCTGGACATCGAGGGCCTCGTTCCGGATGCGCTGGTCGACATAGAGCAGGGTGTCGACTGTCGCGCTCACCGGCGTCGTCAGGCTCGAGACGATGAGCGTCGTGATCGAGGTGATGATGACCTGCATGACCATCAAGGTCTCGGGGTTCAGCCCCGTCAGGACCATCACGCCCATGCCGACGAAGGCGAGCGGGGTCGAGAGGATCTGGGCGACGATCCACACGAGGAGCATCGTGAGGATCCGGATGCCGAGGATGCGCCAGAAGCCGCCACGGACGCGGGTGAGCTGCCACGAGCGACGGAGCGCACCGACGACGGACTGCTGCTCGAGCACGATGGCGGGACCGACGAAGCCCAGTCGCGTCCAGATGAACAGATAGGCGGCGACGAGCAGGAGACCGAGGACGAGCACGAGCACGAGCCCGATAGCGACGAGGCTGCTGCCGTCCTGACCGGCGCCGATGATGATCGCGGCCACGCCCGGGGCGAGCAGAACTGCGGTGACCACGAGCAGGATCATCCCGATGAGCAACGAGGCACCGAGGACGCGCAGGACGTGAGAGCGGGTCCCGCGCCAGGTCTCGGGCAGCTTGACCTTGCGGCCGAGGACCGCCTGCCCGGTGACGTAGGCGATGAACGCCGCGAGCGCGAGGATCGCGAAGGATGCGGCCATGGTCGGGACGAGCTGTCCGGACATCATCAGGACGAAGTCGGCCCCGCTTCCGGCGTCCGGGGTCACCGTCGGGTCGAAGAGGTCGGTGGTCGACTGCTGCGTGAACCAGACCCCCAGTGGCGTCGTCGGGATGAGCGCGATGAGCGAGAGGATGAGCGCGACACCGACGGTCGAAGCGGGGTTGCCCCGGATGATCGCGAACGCTGCGGAGTACAGATCACCGAGGCTCAGCGGCCGGAACGGAATGACCCCCGGCTGATAGACCGGCCGACCCTGCCAGCCCGGTGGCGGACCGACTGCCGGTGGCGTATGCGGTGCCAGCCCCTGCCCGCCGGGCGGGGGACCGCCTGCCGATGAGGTATGCGGTGGCCGGCCCTGCCAGGCCGGTGGCGGGCCGGCGGGGGCCGGGCCAGTGGGGCCGTGGGCCGGCGTCGTCGAGCTCCCGGGCTGCTCCTGCCCAGGAGTGGCCCACCCCCCAGATGTGCTCACGTGCCGAGATCTCCTTCGGTGTCGAGGCTGGTCAGTCGCTCCATCGTCTCGCGGACCGCGGCCAGTCGCGAAACCGCCCGGTCACGGGCCGCTGCCAGGGTGTCGGTCACGGGCTCGATGACCTCGCAGTAGATCTTCAGCTTGGGCTCGGTCCCCGAGGGACGCACGATGACACGGGTGCGGTCGGCGAGGTAGTAGCGAAGCCCCTCGGTGGGCGGGAGCCCGCCGTCACCGCGGGCGAGGTCGTCGAGCCGCTCCACGGTGATCCCCGCGATATCGGTTGCGGGCTCCTCCCGGAGTCTGGCCATGACGGCGCCGATGAGCGACAGGTCCTGCACCCGGACGGAGAACGCGTCGGTGAGATAGACGCCGTGCGCACGGGCAAGGTCGTCGAGCACGTCGATAAGGGTCCGTCCCTGCGCCTTGAGGAGCGCGGCCTGCTCGGCGATGAGGAGGGCGGCGGTGATGCCGTCCTTGTCCCGGACCCCGTCCGGGTCGGTGCAGTATCCGAGGGCCTCCTCGTAGCCGTAGCGCAGTCCCTCGACCCGGGAGATCCACTTGAAGCCGGTGAGGGTCTCCTCGTGCGTGACGCCGGCGTCCGCGGCCATCGCACCGAGCAGGCGCGAGGAGACGATCGAGTTGGCGAAGACGCCGGTGACGGAACCGCCGTCGGCCGCGGCCCGAGCGAGGAGGTGCGCGCCGAGGAGAGCCCCGACCTCGTCGCCTCGGAGCATGCGCCAGCCTCCCGGCGCGGGAACGGCCACTGCACACCGGTCAGCGTCCGGGTCGTTCGCGATGACGAGATCCGGGCCGGTCTGCTCGGCGAGCTCCAGAGCGGCGTCCATCGCGCCCGGCTCCTCCGGGTTGGGGAAGGAGACGGTCGGGAAGGCCCCGTCGGGCTCGCTCTGACTGGGAACGAGGTGCAGGTCGGTGAAGCCGGCCTCGGTGAAGACGCGCTGGACCATCTCGGTGCCGACGCCGTGCAGGGCCGTGTGCACGATGGTCAGGTCCCGCGGGCTGTCGGGGCAGACGAGGGAGACGGCGCGCGCCACATACCGATCGATGAGGTCGTCACCGATGACCTCCCAGCCGCCCTCCGCGCGGAGGGTTCCGGCGACCGACTCGACCCTGGCGATCTGGGTGGCGATGGCGGCGTCGACCGGCGAGGCGATCTGGGCTCCGTCGCCGAGGTAGACCTTGTAGCCGTTGTCGTTCGGCGGGTTGTGGCTCGCGGTGACCATGACGCCGGCGTCGGCGCCGACCTGCCGGATGGCGTACGCGAGGACGGGGGTCGGAAGACGGCGCGGCAGAAGCATGGCCCGGCCGCCCATCCCGATGACGACGCTGCAGGTGTCCCGGGCGAAGACGTCGGAGTTGCGCCGGGCGTCGTAGCCGACGACGACCAACGGAGACGGCACGCTCTCCTGGAGATAGGCGGTCAGTCCGGCGGCAGCGCGGATGACGACCGCTCGATTCATCCGGTTCGGGCCGGCGCCGAGCTCGCCGCGCAGTCCGGCGGTGCCGAACTCGAGCATCCCGGCGAAGCGGTCCCGCAGGTGCGCAAGACCGGCCGGGTCCCCCTCCTCGGCGCGGGCGATGAGAATATCCAGCTCGGCCCGGGTGTCCTCGTCGGGGTCGTCGCTGAGCCAGGTCCGGACGACGTGGACGAGCTCAGCCAGGGTGTCGTCGTCGGTGGGGGGCACGCCTCCGTGAGCTGCTGCATACGACATCTGCAGGCCTCTCAGAGTCGGCCGACGATCGTTGCGAGCAGGTCGCCGCAGCGGGCGGCGGCTGCCTGGCCGGCCTCGATGACCTCCGCGTGGGACAGCGGTGTCGTGCTGATACCGGCCGCGGGGTTGGTGACGAGCGAGATGCCGAGTACCTCGAGCCCGACGTGTCGGGCGGCGATGGCTTCCAGGGTGGTCGACATGCCGACGAGGTCACCGCCGATCCGCTTGGCCATCTGCACCTCTGCCGGGGTCTCGTAGTGCGGGCCGCGGAACTGGACGTAGACGCCCTCGTCGAGGCCGGGGTCGACCTGCCTTGCGAGGTCGCGCAGGCGGGGCGAGTACAGGTCGGTGAGGTCGACGAAGGTCGCGCCCTCGAGCGGGGAGGTGGCGGTGAGGTTGATGTGGTCGCTGATGAGCACCGGCGTGCCAGGCGGCCATTCCTCCTTGAGGCCGCCGCAGCCGTTCGTCAGGACGATGGTGCGGGCCCCCACAGCCGCGGCGGTTCGCACGCCGTGGACGACCGCGCGCACGCCGCGACCCTCGTAGAAGTGCGTGCGGGTCCCGAAGACGAGGGCGCGACGTCCGGTGTCCCCGATCGCGACCGAGCGCATGGTGCCGCTGTGGCCGGCAACGGCTGCCTTGGCGAACCCGGGGACGTCGGTGTTGTCGATCTCGGCGAGCGTCTCACCGATGCGGTCGGCGGTCTCGCCCCAGCCCGAGCCGAGCACGAGTGCGACGTCATGGCTGGGGGCTCCGGTGCGCTCGGCGATGACGGCCGCCGCGGCTCGCGCAACCTCCATCGGGTCGGTCGCCGGGTCGTTGAGGTCGCCGGGAGAGTGCGTGCGGGCTGCGTCGTCGGTGCTCACGCCCGTGAGCCTACCGACTCAGCGTGCAGCGGTGGTTTGGACGGGCGTCAGTGGGGCGCGTGCAGACGGCGCGCGGCCTCGGCGATCGACCCCGACAGCGACGGATAGACGGTGAACGTCGAGGCGATCTGGTCGACGTTGAGGCGGTGAGCGACGGCGATCGTCACCGGGAAGATCAGCTCGGAGGCGCGTGGGGCGACGACGACACCGCCGAGGACCGACCCGGAGCCGGGCTCGGCGAACAGCTTGACGAAGCCGTCGGTGATGCCGAGCATCTTCGCGCGAGGGTTGCGGGAGAGCGGGAGCGTGAGCACGTCCGCGGCGACCTGCCCCTCGTCGATCTCCTTCTGGGAGACACCGACGGTCGCGATCTCGGGGTCGGTGAAGATGTTCGCGCTGACGACCCGCAGGTTGAGGGGGGTGACGGCGTCGCCGAGCGCGTGTGACATGGCGATCCGGCCCTGCATCGCAGCAACCGACGCCAGCGGCAGGACGCCGGTGCAGTCCCCGGCGGCATAGATCCCGCGGACCGACGTACGCGAGACCTTGTCGACGACGATGTGCCCCGACTCGGTGAGCTTGACGCCGGCCTCCTCGAGCCCGATGCCCGACGTGAGCGGGATGGACCCGACTGCGAGCAGGGCGTGTGAGCCGCGCACCTCGCGGCCGTCCTCGAGTCGGACGATCACTCCGTCCCCGGCCTCGTCGCTGACCCGCTCCACCGCGGCCATGCGGGAGCGGCCGAGAACCTCCATGCCCCGCTTCTTGAAGACCTCCTCGATCACCTCCGCGGCATCGGGGTCCTCACCCGGCAGGACACGGTCGCGGGAGGAGACGAGGACGACCTCCGAGCCGAGGCCGAGGTAGGCCTGGGCGAGCTCGGCACCGGTGACACCGGAACCGACGACGATGAGCCGCTCGGGCAGCTCGTCGAGGGCATAGATCTGCTGCCAGGTGAGGATCCGCTCCCCGTCCGGGCGTGCGGTGTCCATGACTCGGGGGGTGGCTCCGGTGCAGAGCAGGATGACCTCGGCCTCGAGCTCCTCGGTGCCGCCGTCCGCCCGGTCGACTGCGACTCGGGACGCGTTCAGGAGCCGGCCGGTGCCGGCGACGATCCGGACCCCGACCTCGCGCAACCGGGCGGCGATGTCGTCGCTCTGGGCGCCGGCGAGGGCGAGGATGCGGCTGTTGATCTGGGGGAGCTCTGCCTTGGCGTCGTGCACCGACTCACCGGACTCGTCCTCGAGATGCAGACCGAGGTCGGCTGCTGCGTGGAACTCGGAGAGGTAGTCGGCGGTGGAGATCAGGGCCTTGCTCGGCACGCAGTCGGTGAGGACCGCGGCGCCGCCGACACCCTCCTGCTCGACGATCGTGACCGCCGCTCCCAGGTGGGCTGCGACGAGGGCGGCCTCGTAGCCTCCGGGGCCACCACCGATGACGACGACTGAGCTGCGCTGGACATTCACGGTCCCTATCCAACCACTGCCCGCGGCGCGTCACCTGCGCACGGGGTATGCGTGGGCCGGGTCGGCGACGCCGTTTCGCTGCACTGTGGAAGATCCGGCGGTGGAGGCAAGACACAGGGGCGGTCGACGAGGGAACCGTTCCCGCGTCGACCGCCCCTTTCCCGCCTGAGGCGGGAGATGTGACGTCAGTCCTTGAGCTCGCAGATGACGGTGCCGCTGTTGACGGTCTCGCCTGCTGAGGCCGAGAGCCCGGTCACGGTGCCGGCCTTGTGCGCGTTGATGGGCTGCTCCATCTTCATCGCCTCGAGGACGAGGACGAGGTCACCCTCGGCAACCTCCTGCCCCTCCTCGACGGCGATCTTGACGATGGTGCCCTGCATGGGCGCGGTGACCGCGTCGCCGGAGGCAGCAGAGGAGGACTTGCCGCCGCCGCTGCGCTTGGGGGCCTTCTTCATCGCGGCAGTGCCGCCGCCTCCGCCGAGCGAGAGCCCACCGGGGACGGAGACCTCGAGGCGCTTGCCGGCGACCTCGACGACGATCGTCTGACGTTCCTCGGCCTCGGGGGCATCGGCGGCGTCGCCCGCGTAGGGCGCGATGGTGTTGTCGAAGTCGGTCTCGATCCAGCGGGTGTGCACCGTGAAGGCCTCGCCGTTCTCCGGGGCGAAGGCCGGGTCGGCGACGACCGCGCGGTGGAACGGTGCGACCGTGGGCATGCCCTCGATGACGAGCTCGTCGAGCGCGCGGCGCGAGCGCTCGATCGCCTGCTCGCGGGTGCGGCCGGTGACGATGAGCTTGGCGATCATCGAGTCGAACGCCCCGGCGACGGTGTCACCCTCGACGATGCCTGCGTCCCAGCGGATGCCGGGGCCCTCGGGCACGACCATGCGCGTCACGGTGCCGGGGGCGGGGAGGAAGCCGCGGCCGGCGTCCTCGCCGTTGATGCGGTACTCGATGGAGTGCGCGTGCGGCTCGGGGTCCTCGTAGCCGAGCTCCTCGCCGTCGGCGATGCGGAACTGCTCTCGGACGAGGTCGATTCCGGTGACCTCCTCGGTGACCGGGTGCTCGACCTGGAGGCGGGTGTTGACCTCGAGGAAGGAGATGTCGCCGGCCGGGCCGACGAGGAACTCGCACGTTCCGGCGCCGACATAGCCGGCCTCCTTGAGAATGGCCTTCGACGCGCGGAGGAGCTCGGTGTGCTGCTCCTCGGAGATGAACGGGGCCGGGGCCTCCTCGACGAGCTTCTGGTTGCGGCGCTGCAGCGAGCAGTCACGGGTCGAGACGACGACGACGTTGCCGTGCTGGTCGGCGAGGCACTGGGTCTCGACGTGCCGGGGCCGGTCGAGGAACCGCTCGACGAAGCACTCACCGCGACCGAAGGCCGTCACGGCCTCCCGGACCGCCGAGTCATAGAGCTCCGGGATCTCCTCCATGGTGCGCGCGACCTTGAGGCCACGTCCACCACCGCCGTAGGCCGCCTTGATGGCGACCGGCAGGCCGTACTCCTTGGCGAACTCGACCACCTCGTCCGGACCGCTGACGGGGTCCTTGGTGCCCGGAACGAGTGGGGCGTTGGCCTTGAGAGCGATGTGGCGCGCCTTGACCTTGTCGCCGAGGAAGTCGATCGCCTGCGGTCCGGGGCCGATCCAGACCAGACCGGCGTCGATGACCTTCTGGGCGAAGCCGGCGTTCTCTGCGAGAAACCCGTAGCCCGGGTGGATGGCGTCCGCGCCGGACTCCTTGGCGACCTCGATCAGCTTGTCCTGCAACAGGTAGCTGTCACCCGGCGTGGACCCGCCCAGCGCATACGCCTCGTCGGCGACCCGCACGTGCAGTGCATCCCGATCGGGCTCGGCGTACACGGCGACAGACCCGATTCCGTGGTCCTTGCAGGCGCGGGCGACTCGGACGGCGATCTCGCCACGGTTGGCGATGAGGACTTTGCTGATGGCCATGGACCCGATGTTATCGGTACGGTTCGCCCGCTCCGCGACCGAGGGATGCCCAGGCCGGATGCGTCTCGCTGGTCGGTCGCATACCTGCTGTGAGCACGGGTCGGGTGCTGACCTGCGGGGGTCGAGTGGAGGAGGGCGGTTGCCTGCGCCTACGGTGACGTCCATGACTACTCGCGCGATGCACAGCCCTGCGGACGTGCCGATGATCACCCTCGCCCAGCCGACCGGCGACGTGGCGATCCCGCAGCTCGGGTTCGGGGTGTGGCAGGTCCCTGACGATGATGCTCAGCCGGCTGTCGAGACGGCGTTGGAGGTCGGCTACCGCCACCTCGACACGGCCCGCATCTACGGCAACGAGCACGGAGTGGGGCGAGCGATCCGGGCTTCAGGTCTGGCGCGTGAGGAGCTGTTCGTCACGACGAAGGTGTGGAACAGCGACCACGGCGCCGATGCGACCCGGGCCGCGATCGAGGGCTCGCTCGAGCGGCTGGGTCTGGACCGGCTCGACCTCTATCTCATCCACTGGCCGACGCCGGAGCAGGACCGCTACTCGCAGACGTGGTCCACGCTGCTCCAGCTGCGCGAGGAGGGCCTGGCCCGCGCGGTCGGGGTCTGCAACTTCCATGTCGACCACCTCAAGCGGCTCCGCAAGGACACCGGAGAGCTCCCTGTCATCAACCAGGTCGAGCTGCACCCGTATCTCCAGCAGAGTGACCTGCGCGACTTCCACGTCTCGCACGACATCATCACCGAGGCGTGGAGTCCGCTGGCCTCAGGGCGGAAGGTCCTCGACGACCTCGCCGTCCGGGCGATCGCCGACGCCCACGGAGCGACTCCGGCCCAGGTCATCCTGGCCTGGCACCGGCAGAACGGTTTCGTCGTCATCCCGAAGTCGGTCACCCCGAGGCGGATCCAGGAGAACTTCGACAGTCTCGGCGTCACCCTCAGCGACGCCGAGATGCTCACGATGACCACCCTCGACCGGGGGATGCGGACCGGGCCCGATCCGGCGGAGTTCAACCACCGCTGACACCTCACCCGCCTCACCTTTCTCTCCGGGGGAGAGAAAGGGTGGCTTGCAGAGGGCGCGGAACCCTCCACAAGCCACCCTGAACGTTGCAGGGGTCTGACGCCCTCAGCGGTGGGGGACCAGGCCCGGCAGATGCAGCGGCGGGAGGCTGAGCACACCGAGCGATCCCAGCCCGGTCACTGCCTCGAACCGGCGCACGACCCACTGCCAGGCGAGCGGGCCCTCCCCGACGGCCGCCGATACGCTGACCGACTCCGAGCTCTCCGGCGGCTGGAAGGCCGCGAGCGGGTGCGGCTTCGGGAAGGGCTGGACCTCTACGTCGTCCCGGTCGGCGCCGACGAGCCCACAGACCTCCTCGATCGCGTCACTCAGTCCACCGAGGCGGTCGACCAGGCCTCGGGCATGGGCGTCGGCTCCGGTCCAGACCCGGCCCTTGGCGACGGCCCGCAGGTCCTCGAGCGGCATCGAGCGGTCGGCGGCCGCCTTGGCCGTGAAGTCGTCATAGATCCGGTCGAGCCAGGCGTCGAGGACAGCCCACTCGTCGTCGTCGAAGGGGCGGTGCCCGGAGAGCATGGCCGCGCGGGGGGAACCGGCGATGACCTCACGACCGATGCCGATCTTCTCCAGGGCCTCGCGGCTGACGACCTTGCCGGCGAGGACACCGATCGACCCGGTGATCGTTCCGGGGGCTGCCACGATCTTCGAGCACGGCATCGCGATGTAGTAGCCGCCCGAGGCCGCGACGGAGGCCATCGACGCGACGACCGGCTTGCCGGCGGCGCGCACCTGGAGGACGTCGCGACGGATGGAGTCCGATGCGACTGCCGA
>JAAYSB010000235.1 GCA_012518475.1 Intrasporangiaceae bacterium
CCCGCCGCGAGCGCGATGGCCAGGCCGAGCCCGGCCGCCCGCACGTGTGCGGCGTGGTCGCGGCTGCTCACCGCCTGACCGGCTGCGCCGATGAGATGTGAGCGGGCCAGGAGCAGCAGGGCGATGACGACGATCGGGCCGACGACGATCCAGAACACCCACCGCCAGGACAGGTGCCCCGCGATCCAGGCGGCCCCGGGAGGGCCGAGCAGGGCCGGCAGGACCCAGGCCGCCGAGATGAGGCCGAACAGCCGGGGCTGCACCCGTGGCGGATAGATCCGGCCGATGACGACGAAGGAGACGACGATGAGGAGCCCGGCGCCGAGGCCGGCGAGCGCCCGTCCCGCGAGGAGCATCTCGAGCCGGAGCGCCGCGCCGCAGAGGACCAGCCCGATGGCCAGGAGGAACTGGCCCGCGATGAGCGGCACGAACGCTCCCGACCGGTCCACCCACACGCCCGCCAGCACGATGCCGAGCAGCTGGGCGGTGAGCATGACCGAGAACGCGAGCCCGTAGGAGCGCACCGCGTCGAGGTCGTGGGCGACCTCCGGCATGACCGTCGAGACACCCATCGACTCGAAGCCGATGATCGTCACCAGCGCGAGGATCGAGACCGTGACGAGGCGGTATGCGGGGCTGAACGCTCCTCCCGCCTCACCCCGTTCCTCGGTCGGGCTGGTCGTGGTCATCCGCTCATCCCTTGAGCGGCCGGCCGCGCTCGGCCAGGACATCGGCGAGGACGTCGATCCGGTCGGAGACGATTCCGTCGACCCCGAGGTCGAGGAGGCGGTGCAGCTCCTCGGGGGTCTCGTCGTCCCAGTCGTGGAACCAGACGTGGACGTGCTTGCCGAGCCGGTGGGCGCCCTCGACGAAGGCGCGGGTCGGGATGTGCATGAGCCGGCCACGGATCCGGTGACGGGCCGGGACCTGGAGGGCCGGTGCGGGCGTGAGGATCCGTCGCGGAGCACGGGGCAGCAGCCGCTCGATCGTCGTCTCGTTCTGTCCCGCCGACGTCGCGACGTGGGGCCCGAGCAGCTGCCGGACCCGCTTGATCCGGCGGTCCGAGAAGGAGGCGATGAGGACCCGGTCGAGGGCGTCGTGCTCGCGGAGCACGGCGAGGGTCGGCTCGAGGGCGTTGTCGGCCTTGATGTCGATGTTGAACCGGGCCTCGGGCAGCGCCTCGAGCAGCTCTGCCAGGGTCGGGATCGGCTCGGTGCCGCCGATGCGGGCCTCACTCAGCTCGGCATACTCGAGCGTGCTGATCTCACCGGTGCCGTCGGTGACGCGGTCGAGGAGGCTGTCGTGGAAGGCCACCACCTCGCCGTCGACGGTTGCGTGCACGTCGGTCTCGAGATAGCGGTATCCGAGCTCGATGGCGTTGCGGAAGGCGGTGAGGGAGTTCTCGATTCCCTGGTTCGGCCCGTAGAGCGTGCCGCCTCGATGGGCGAGCGCGATGGGCCCGTCGTGATCGAGGTAGGCGTAGTCGGAGGCGCGGTTCACGTCGTCAGCCGTCCACGCGGAGGTCGAGCCACACGGCTGCGTTCGCGCGGACGTGGTGACCGTCGGTCACCCCCGGCAGGGACTCGGCGACCACCTCACCGTGCAGCGGCAGTGGTGCGGAGGTGGAGCCGGCGTTGAGGACGACAGCGGTCCGCAGCCCGGAGGGAGCCGTGACGATATAGGCGAGGACGCCCGCGGTGGCGGGGACCTCCTCGATGCGGCCGGCACCGAGGTGGCGCTCGCGACGCAGCCGCAGCAGCGAGCGATAGAGCTCGAGGGTCGAGCCGGCGACGCCGTCCTGCTGGTCGACAGCCAGCTGCCCGTAGACCTGCGGCTGGGGCAGCCACGTGTCAGCGGTCGGGCCGAAGCCGTGGCTCGGCCCGTCGAGGGTCCAGGGCATCGGGATCCGGCATCCGTCCCGTCCGAGGATCGTCTGGCCGGTGCGCAGATAGGTCGGGTCCTGGCGGACCTCGCCGGGCAGGTCGGTCGCGTCCGGGAGACCGAGCTCCTCACCCTGATAGAGATAGGCGCTGCCGGGCAGGCCGAGCATGAGGGTCGTGGCTGCCC
>JAAYSB010000021.1 GCA_012518475.1 Intrasporangiaceae bacterium
AGGCCGCTCTGTTGCTCATCGTCTACGCAGCGTTCTGGCAGATCTTCATCCAGGTCCTCTACGGTGTCGCGGACGTGGACTCGGTCGCGATGGCCACGGGCCTGAGCTACGGCTTCACCAAGTGGCAACGCATCCGGGACATCGTCTTCCCCACGACGCTCCCCTACCTCCTCACCGGGGTGCGTCTCGGCGCGGCGGTTGCTCTGATCCTCGCGATCACCGCCCAGCTGATCATCGGCACCCCCGGCCTCGGCCTGACCATCGTCCAGGCGCAGAACGCCGGCCAGTACTCCACGATGTATGCCGTCATCCTCGCCACCGGGTTCCTCGGGGTGCTCATCAATGTCGGCGCCCGCCTCCTCGAGCGCAGGCTGCTGTCCTGGCACACCTCGGTCCGCGGGGAGGTGGCGTCGTGAAGCGGGTCCTGAGCGGTGTGGCGTTCACCGTCGCCCTTCCGATCATCCTCATCGTGCTCTGGTGGATCTTCTCGACCGTCTCGCCGAGCTTCTTCGTCCCGACTCCCCCCGAGCTCATCTCGACGTTCTTCGACACCTGGTTCGGCCCGCGCCTGTGGAACGACGTCCTCCCGTCGATCGCCCGCTTCGCCGTCGGCGTGAGCATCGCGATCGCGCTCGGGATCGTCGTCGGCCTGCTCGTCGGCCTCAACCGGGACCTGCGCTCCTTCACCGAGCCCGTGTTCGAGTTCTTCCGCGCTCTGCCGCCACCGGTGATCATCCCGGTCCTGCTGCTGCTCTTCGGGCCGAGCAACACCACGAAGGTGGTCGTCATCGTCCTGGCGGCGATCTGGCCGGTGCTCCTCAACACCATCGAGGGCGTCCGTGCGGCCGATCCCGTTCAGAGCGACACGAGCAGGTCCTACGGCATCACCGGCTTCGCCCGGGTCCGCTACCAGATCCTCCCGGGCGCCGCACCGCAGATCCTCGCCGGCATCCGGCAGGCGCTCCCGATCGGCCTGATCCTCATGGTCATCTCAGAGATGTTCGGCGCCTTCGCCGGTCTGGGCTTCTCGATCATCCAGTTCCAGCGCCGGTTCGCGATCCCCGAGATGTGGTCGGGAATCCTCGTGCTGGGTCTGCTCGGCTACACGGTGGCCGTTGTCTTCCGCGCTGTCGAACGGCGCATCCTCCGCTGGTACTACGGACTGAAGGAGCTCGAGAATGGCTGAGCCCACTACTCCCCTGCACACCGTCTCGCACGGGCGGACGCTGCCCCCGGAGGAGACGCTCCTCTCGGTCCGCGGGCTGCGGAAGGTCTACCACACCGACGGTGGCGACATCGAGGCCGTGCGTGACCTGACCTTCGACCTCGGCAAGAACGAGCTGACCTGCCTGGTCGGTCCCTCAGGCTCCGGCAAGACGACCCTGCTCAAGTGCACCGCCGGCCTGCTCGCCCCGACAAGCGGCGAGGTGATCCTCGACGGCAAGACGGTCACCGGACCGCCGAAGAAGATGGCCGTCGTCTTCCAGGAGTACGGTCGCTCGCTCTTCCCGTGGCTACGGGTGGCTGCGAACGTCGAGCTGCCCCTCAAGCACGCAGGTGTCGACAAGGCCAAGCGCACCGCGCTCGTCGAGGAGGCCCTCCACAACGTCGGACTGGACCACGTTCCGCAGTCCTATCCGTGGCAGCTGTCCGGAGGTATGCAGCAGCGGGTCGCCATCGCGCGGGCCATCGCATACCAGCCGGAGGTGCTGCTCATGGATGAGCCCTTCGCCGCAGTCGACGCCCAGACCCGGGCCGACCTCGAGGACCTGGTCCGCAAGGTCCGCAAGGAGCTCGGCATCTCGGTCCTCTTCGTCACCCACGACATCGACGAGTCGGTCTATCTCGGCGAGCGGGTCATCATGCTGTCCAACTCCCCGACCGTGGTCCAGGAGGATCTCCTCGTCGACCTTCCCGAGGAGCGCGACCAGCTCGAGACCCGGGCCCTGCCGCGGTTCACCGAGCTGCGTCACCACGTCTACGAGCAGATCCAGCTGGCGAAGAAGGGGTTCCGCCCTGACGCGGACCCTGCGCAGTGACTCGAGCCGCTGACGTCGGGGCGCCTTCGTCCCGACTGACCCCGGGGCTGCTCGCAGCCCTGGGGTACCTGTCGATGGCGGGATCGCTGTCGACCGACCTGTACCTGCCCGCCTTCCCCGACATGGCGGCCGACCTCGGGATCAGCGCCTCGGCGGTGCAGCTCACGCTGACCGCGTTCCTCATCGGGGCCGGACTGGGCCAGCTGACGATCGGATCCATCTCCGACGCCCTCGGCCGGCGCCGCACCCTCATCGTCGGACTGACCCTGTTCGTCATCTGCTGCTATCTCGCGTCGATGAGCCCGTCCCTGGAGTTCCTCGCCCTGGTGCGCGTCCTCCAGGGATTCGCGGGCGCCTCGGGGACGGTCCTGTCCCGGGCGATCATCGCCGACCTCACCGAGCGGGAGGAGGCGGTCAAGGCGTTCAGCATCCTCTTCGCGATGATCGCCCTCGGCCCGGCCCTGGCCAATCCGCTCGGGGCGTGGCTCACCCAGGTGGGCGGCTGGCGGTGGGCCCTGATGGGGCTGGCGGTGCTGTCCACGGGCATGCTCGTCGCCGCCGTCCTCTTCGTCCCGGAGAGTCTTCCCCCCGAGGACCGCCACCCGTTCCGGGTCTCCGTCCTCGCCGGCAACATCGGGCGACTCGCCAGGCACCGCACCTACATGCTCTATGCGGTTGCGTTCGCGGCCGGCTACGCCTCCCTGCTGACGTATCTGAGCTCCTCGTCCTTCATCGTCCAGGACCTGCTCGGTCTCACCCCGGTCGGCTACTCACTCACCTTCGCGTTCGGCGCGGTCTTCATCATGATCGGGTCGTGGGGCACCGGCCGGATCGCCCACGTGTTCGGAGCACACGGGACCCTCCAGCTCGCGCAGCTGGTCATCGTCCTCTCGGCGCTGGCCGGACTGCTCGTGGCCTCCTTCAGCCAGTTCACGCTCATCAGCTATCTGGCCGTCGTCGCGGTCTTCGGCATCGCCTCAGGCTCGATCATGGCCACCGGGTCTGCCCTGGCGATCGGCCAGGCCCAGCGCGCCGCGGGTGCCGGATCGGCGCTGCTCGGCTGTCTCCAGTACCTCTTCGGCGCCGTCGCCTCCCCACTCGGCGGGATCCTGGGCCGGGACACCGCAGTGCCGGCCATGGCCTCGATGGCCTTCTTCGGCGTCGTGGCGCTGCTCAGCGCGGCGGCCGCCGTGCGTGTCCGGTCGCGGGTCTCCTAGAGCCCTGGGTCGGGGCCGTCCTGCCCCACAGGTACGCTCCTGAGGCGTGATGTCCCAACGTATGAAGACCGTGGTCGTCGCGATCATCGCGCTCCTCCTCGTCCTCTCCCTCGTCCTGCCGGCGTTCGCGCACGCTCAGCTCGTCAGCTCGAGCCCGGAGAGCGGCGCCTCGGTGCCTACTGCTGAGGAGCTCGTCCTCACCTTCAACGAGGACGTCAGCCCCGACTTCGTCACGTTCTACGCCCAGGGCGACAGCGAGGGGGTCCTCGACGGCGATCCGACGGTCGACGGCGCAGTCGTGACCCAGCCCCTCGCACCGACCCGCAACGGGGAGTATGCGATCGGCTACCGGGTCGTCTCCGCTGACGGGCACCCGGTGTCCGGGGAGATCACCTTCACCCTCACCGACGTCACCGCAGCGGCACAGGCGACCGATGAGGAGACCACCGGGGCCGGCGAGGCAGCCACCGATGGCGCGGACACAGCGCAGCCCGAGGTGACCACTGAGGCCACTGAGACCACCGCATCCGAGACGGTGACGGCGGACCAGACGGACGAGGCCGATGACGAAGGTGGCTCCAACTGGATTCTCTTCGCCGTCATCTTCGGGATCACGTTCGCTCTGACGCTCCTTCTCATGCGGATGCGGTCGCGCCGCACCGCCTGAGATGGCCGACGCGAGTCGCATCAGGTGATGCCGATCACGAGCGAGGGCGCCGGTCGCGGCGGCCGTGATGAGGTTGCCCCATGGCGTCGACCCTGACGGTGACAGTCGTGGGGTGCTCCGGCTCATTCGCCGGACCGCACTCCCCTGCCTCGTGCTATCTCATCGAGGCCGAGCACGACGGGACGACGACGCGGGTGGTCCTCGATCTCGGCAACGGCTCGCTCGGCGCGCTCCAGCGCTACGCCGACCCGACCGACCTCGACGCCATCCTCATCACCCATCTCCACCCGGACCACTTCATCGACCTGTGCGGTCTGTATGTGCTGCGCAAGTACCACCCGACCGACACCCCTGATGGTCGTCAGGTCGTCTATGCGCCCAAGGACCTCTTCCGCCGACTCCAGCTCGCGTACTACGGCAAGGCCGAGCTCGAGGAGAGCGAGCACTTCGACCACCGACGGGTGAGGGACGGACAGACGATCGAGGTCGGGCCGCTGCGGATCCTCGCCCACCGGGTCGAGCACCCCATCGAGGCCTACGGCTACCGGATCGAGTCCCCCGCCGGGGTCGTCGCGTTCACCGGTGACACCGACAGCACCTCCATGCTCACTCCGCTTCTGACCGGCGCGGACCTCGTGTTCGCCGACGCCGCGTTCATCGAGGGCCGCGACGAGGTGCGCGGCATCCACCTCACCGCTCGGCGCGCTGCCGAGGCCGTCATCGAGGCCGGCGGGGTCGCCCGGTTCGTCCTCACCCACATACCCCCGTGGAACGATCCCGAGGTGTCGCGGGCCGAGGCGGCTGAGCTGTGGTCGGACGTCGAGGTCGCCTCGGCCGGCGCGAGGTACGTGCTCTCTGCCGAATAGGTGCCAATAGGCTGAGCGGCATGACACGTCACGACGGCCGCACCCCTTCGGACCTCCGCGAGATCCGCTTCACCCGCAACTGGCTCGACCACGCCGAGGGCAGTGTCCTCGTGGAGTTCGGTCGCACCCGTGTGCTCTGCGCCGCGAGCTTCACCGAGGGCGTCCCCCGCTGGATGAAGGGCCGTGGCACGGGCTGGGTGACGGCGGAGTACGAGATGCTCCCCCGCTCGACGAACACCCGCAGCGACCGCGAGTCCCGCCGCGGCAAGATCGGCGGGCGTACCCACGAGATCTCCCGACTCATCGGCCGATCGCTGCGCGCGATCATCGATCTCGATGCGCTCGGCGAGAACACCATCGTCCTCGACTGCGACGTCCTCCAGGCCGACGGCGGCACCCGCACCGCCGCCATCACCGGGGCGTATGTGGCGCTCGCCGACGCCGTCGCCGACGCCCGCTCACGTGGTCTGATCAGCACGACCGCCCAGCCCCTCACGGACTCGATCGCCGCCGTGTCGGTCGGTGTCGTGAAGGGCGAGGCGGTATGCGACCTCGACTACCCCGAGGACAGCACCGCCGAGACCGACATGAACGTCGTCATGACCGGCGACGGCCGGTTCGTCGAGGTACAGGGCACCGCCGAGGGCGCGGCCTTCGACCGCGCCCTGCTCGACGAGCTGCTCGACCTGGCCACCGACGGCTGCGCCGAGCTGACCCGCCTCCAGCAGGAGGCGCTCGCCGGCGAGGCCCGGGTGCGGGTGCAGGGATGAAGGTCGTCCTCGCCACGACGAACGAGCACAAGGTCCACGAGCTGAACCAGATCCTCGCCGGCCTGGTCGAGGAGCTCGGTCTCGAGATCGTCTCGACCGCCGACTTCGACGACCTTCCGGACGTCGCCGAGACCGAGGTGACGTTCGCGGGCAACGCCCTGCTCAAGGCCCGCGCCATCGCGCACGCGACCGGGCTACCGACGCTGGCCGACGACTCCGGACTCACTGTCGATGTCCTCGGTGGCGCCCCGGGGGTGTTCTCCGCACGCTGGTCCGGCTCCCACGCCGGCGCTGACTCACCGCGTGCCGACAAGGACCGCGCCAACCTCGAGCTGCTGCTCGAACAGCTCGCCGATGTTCCCGACGAGAACCGTGGCGCAGCCTTCGTGTGCGCAGCGGTGATCGTGCTTCCGGACGGTGCGGACGCATACGCCATCGGAGAGGTACGCGGGTCGCTGGCGCGAGAACCGCGGGGCGGCAACGGATTCGGCTATGACCCGATCTTCGTCCCCGACGACCAACCCGAGGGCGCCCGGCGCCACCTCGCTGAGTACACCGACGCGGAGAAGAACGCGATCAGCCATCGGGGCCGAGCCTTCCGCGACCTGGAACCGACTATCCGCGATCTGCTCTCAGGCTCCTGACGACGTAGCATTGACCCGCGCGCGAGTGGCGGAATTGGCAGACGCGCCAGATTTAGGTTCTGGTGCCTTCGGGTGTGCGGGTTCAAGTCCCGCCTCGCGCACGAACGCGAGGCATGAGGGGCGCAGTGCGGGACGCTTGGGGGACGGAGGTGCCTACGTCGAGGTTGTCTCGCCAGCTCCCAGCAGCGCGGGCGAGGTGCTGCCAGATCCTCATCCTGAAAGGGGCGCACAGAGATCGTGACCGTCTCCAGGGTCGTTAGGTTGTCCTCGTGAGCACTCCGGCGGACGACAGCGGCCTCGTCATCGGTCCGGACGGCCTGGCCCGCCCGGTCTGGGCGAGCGTCGATCCGCTGCTCCAGACGTACTACGACACCGAGTGGGGCATGCCTGTCCGTGACGAGCAAGGCCTGTTCGAGCGGCTCTCCCTCGAGGCCTTCCAGTCCGGGCTGTCGTGGGCGACGATCCTGCGCAAGCGCGAGGCCTTCCGAGAGGCCTTCGCCGGCTTCGACGCGGACACGGTCGCGGCGTTCGACGACGCGGACCGCTGCCGGCTCATGGCCGATGCCGGCATCGTCCGGAACCGGGCGAAGATCGACGCCGCGATCACCAACGCCCGCGCCACGGTGGAACTGCGGGACCATGCCGAGGGGGACCTCGCGCGACTCATCTGGTCGTTCCGTCCCGAGCGCACCCCTGAGCCCGCCACTCTCACGGACGTCCCGACCCAGTCCCCCGAGTCGCTGGCGCTGGCGAAGGCCCTCAAGCGACACGGATTCACCTTCGTCGGGCCGACGACGATGTATGCGCTCATGGAGGCCGTCGGGATCGTCGACACCCACCTCCTCGGCTCCCACCGGAGAGGCAGCTCAGAAGTCTGGTGACCGTTCTGAGCCCTGGACATCCGCATACGCTGTGCCGATGAGTCTCGGATACCTGGAGGACCAGCCGACCCGCGACGAGATCGACGCGATGGAGGGGCCGGTCGCCCTGGAGTTCGGCGCCAACTGGTGCGGGATCTGCCGGGGCACCCGCCCGGAGATCGACGCGGCCCTGGGCTCCCGTCCGGACATCACCCACATCAAGGCCGCTGACGGCAGCGGGGTCCCGCTCGGTCGCTCGTTCGGCATCAGGCTCTGGCCGACGGTCGTCCTGCTCCAGGACGGCACGGAGGTGGGCAGAGTCGTCCGCCCCTACTCCCGGACCCAGATCGACGAGGCCATCGCCGACGCCGGGCTCTGAGGTTCGGGCGGGAGATGCCTTCTTGGGGCGGGAACATTCGGCGCCCACAGAAGGCACTTGGCGCATTGGGCGAAGAAGGGGGAGAAGGCCCGGGTCGGTCGCCTCGCTTAGGGTGGAGACCATGACGACGCGTCTCTCCCCCGGCGACACCGCCCCCGACTTCACCCTCACCGACGACCGCAGCGAGTCCGTGAGCCTGTCCGACCTGCGCGGCCAGAAGGTCATCGTCTATGTCTATCCGGCAGCACTGACGCCGGGCTGCACGAAGCAGGCCTGCGACTTCAGTGACAACCTCGAGTCGCTCACCGGCCAGGGGTATGCCGTCGTCGGCATCTCTCCCGACGAGCCGGCGAAGCTCGCGACGTTCCGCGAGAAGGAGAACCTCACGATCACCCTCCTCTCCGACCCCGAGAAGGAGATGCTCACGGCCTGGGGCGCCTTCGGCGACAAGAAGCTGTACGGCAGGACCGTCCAGGGCGTCATAAGAAGCACCTTCGTCGTCGACGAGGACGGTGTCATCGAGCACGCCTGGTACAACGTCAAGGCAACCGGCCACGTCGCGAAGATCATGCGGGATCTCGGGCTCGCCAACGCCTGAACGCGCACGTGCCCTAAGGTCGATACCGAACATCACCACCACGAAGGAGCACCCTGGCATGAGCGAGCCGTCGATCTCCCAGCTCGAGGCTGACATCGCCGCCCGTCGGGCCCGACTCGCCGACACCCTCGGCGAGCTGAGCTATCGCAGCCAGCCGAGCGTCATCGCCGACCGCCAGAAGCGGGCTCTGACCGCGAAGGCCGAGGGCGCTGCCCACAACGCGCAGGCCCGTTTCGCCGGCGCCACCCAGCACGAGGACGGCTCAGCCCGTCTCGAGGTCGTCGGCGCCCTCGCGCTCGCCGCTGTCGTGCTCATCGCCTGGGGCGTCCGCCGCCACGGTCGCCGTTGAGCGCCCCCTCCTCCCTCCCCGTGCGCATGCTCGGGGACCGCATCCTGCTCACGACCGAGGGTGAGGACGGCGAACGCCGCTCCGGCGCCGGCATCGTCATCCCGGCGACTGCGTCGATGGGCAGGCGCCTGGCCTGGGCAGCGGTCGTCGCGATCGGTCCGAACGTCCGGCACGTCGTCACCGGCGACCGTGTTCTCTTCGACCCGGAGGACCGGGCCGAGGTCGAGGTGGAGTCGCGCACCTACGTCCTGCTCCGCGAGCGGGACCTGCACGCCGTCTCCCAGGAGCCGTCGACGGACGAGCACACCGGTCTGTACCTTTGAGCACCCGCATCGACCTCTGAGCACCTGCATCGCACACCGACCGTGGTCGCTGAGCCGGCTCGACCCCAGGCCGGCTCGCTCTGATATGACTTCGGGGTGACCGATCGGCCGAGGCTACGACGCGAGCTCCAGCTCATGGGTCCGATGGCCCAGCTGCGCGCCGGTCGGCTGGGCCGCCGGATCCCCCAGCTCGTCCTCGGCCTCGTGCTCTACGGCATCTCGATGGCCCTCCTCGTCAGAGGCGCGCTCGGAGTCATGCCGTGGGACGTCCTCCACCAGGGCCTCGCCCAGCACATCCCCCTGACCCTCGGCCAGGTCGTCATCGTCACCTCGGTGGCCGTGCTCGTGCTCTGGATCCCGCTCCGTCAGCCCCCTGGCCTCGGCACCGTCCTCAACGCCGTCGTCATCGGCCTCGTCGTCGACCCGGTTCTCACCTGGATCGACGAGCCGGCCGGGCTGGTGCCCCGGATGGCTCTCATGACCGCCGGGATCGTCCTCAATGCTGTCGCGACGGCCATGTACATCGGCGCCCAGCTCGGCCCCGGGCCCCGGGACGGGCTGATGACCGGTCTGGCGAAGACCACGGGGCGGTCGATCCGGCTGGTCCGCACCGTCATCGAGGTCACCGTCGTCGTCCTGGGCTGGCTCCTGGGTGGCGTCGTCGGTCTGGGCACGGTCGCATACGCCCTTCTCATCGGGCCACTGACCCAGGCGATCCTGCCGGTCTTCGTCGTGCCGCTCGCCACAGACGACCTCGCCACAGACGACTTGGACCGGAGGCCCCGTCGATGACGAAAGGCCCCGTCCGCTTCGGACAGGGCCTTCGTGAGGTGGTGCGCCATCAGGGACTCGAACCCCGAACCCGCTGATTAAGAGTCAGCTGCTCTGCCAATTGAGCTAATGGCGCGCGACGAGAAAACTTAGCATCGAAGGTGGCCGAACGCCAAAACGGCGAAGCCTCAGTCCTCCCCGGTGCCCTCCTCCGGCACGGTCTGCAGGAGCGCTGTCGCGAGTGTCTCCTGGAGCCAGGTGAGGAAGTCGTAGACGAGGATGAAGTGCAGCCTCGGGTCGTCCTCGCCGAGAGCGGCAGCCGTGCCGTCGAGAGCGGCCGCGTCCTCGTCGGTGCGCAGGCCCATCCGCTCACCGAGCACCACGCGGATGTCGGTCAGGGCGACGAGCAGGGTGTGCGCCTGCGGCGGGGTCAGCTCGATCGAGTCACCCCGTTCCAGCAGCTCGACGGCGGCGAGGAGGTTGTCCCGCTTGCGCTGCCGCAGACCGGCCTCACTCAGCCGGGCGAACTCTGCAGCGGCCTCGTCGTCGGTGCGGTTGGCGATGGGGAAGAGCCGCCGGATCGCCGGATCCTCCTCACCGGAGACATGGCTCGGGCGCTCCCCACGGGTCCCGGCCCCGC
>JAAYSB010000236.1 GCA_012518475.1 Intrasporangiaceae bacterium
ACGAGGAAGGTGAGGATCGCGACGGCGACCAGCGCGACCGTGTAGATCGCGGGGAAGACGCGCCAGCCGGTCGGGAAGACACCGAGGAACGCGGCACCCCCACCGACGACAAGGCCGGGGAAGAGCACGACGAGCAGCTTGGTGACCGAGGCGCCGACGTTGCCCGCCCCGAACACGCCGAGGGCGTAGCCCTGCCGCTCACGCGGGGTCCAGGCGGAGTTCCAGGCGATGCCGACGGAGAACAGGTTGCCGGCGAACCCGACGAAGAACGCGAGGATGAGCAGGGCACCGTAGGACCCCACTTGGGTGAGGAAGAAGCACGGGATCGCGGTGAGGAGCAGCATCGCGATCGTCACGATCCGGCCACCGATGCGGTCGGTCAGCATGCCGGCGGGCAGCCGCCACATCGATCCGTTGAGGACAGCGACAGCACTGATCCAGGCGAGCTCGGGATCGCTCAGGCCCAGCTCCTGCTGGATCGGCACGCCGAGCACGCCGAACATGAGCCAGACCGCGAACATCAAGGTGAACGCGAAGGTGGACATCCACAGCACCCGGTTCGCGCCGGAGTAGTCCCCCTGTCCTGAACGGACCTCCGCGACGTCGGCCGTTGCCATCGCCATCCTCTCTGCGTCCTACTAATCAGTAGGGACATCCTCTAAACCCGGGTCGAACAATACTCAGATCTGCAGGGTTGGCAAGCCCAGAGCGGAGGAGAATCTTGTTGGGACCCTGAGGTCCATGCAGATTCACTCATCGTCAACCAATTCTCGTTCGCCGTTCCCACCTCTGGCACCCGCCCAGGACGTATGGTTAGATTCCTCTAAATGCTCCTACGAGCTGACTGCGCCGAGGAGGTGTCCGATGTCGAGTCCCGCGCCAGACCCTGCCGACCCGGCCATCGACCTGCTCCGCTCACCGGCGCGACGGACGATCGTGGACTACCTCGCCAACCAGCGCGACGAGCGGGGAATGCGGGAGGGGATCACCGCCGCCGAGCTGGCCGACATCCTCGGCCTCCACGTGACGACCGCGCGCTTCCACCTCGACCAGCTCGTCACCGGCGGAATCCTCGACACCGCCTTCGTCCGTCAGGGTGTGGGCCGCCCCCGCAAGGTCTACTCGCTCGCGCCCGGCGAGCTGCGCGAGGACATCGACAGCCACGCGATGAAGATGCTCACCTCCCTTCTCGCCGAGAGCTTCGCCGCGAGCGCAGCAGGCGAGCCGCTGAGCCCGTTCGAGGCCGGCCGGCGCTGGGCCGAGGACCATGTTCCCGCCGAGGAGGCCGAGCCGGCGACGTCACCGGGAGACTGGCTGGCCAAGGTCGGACGGCTCATCGACGCGCTCCGGGACTGGGGATACACCCCCGATCTCAGCACCTCCGACGGCGGACGCACGGCTGAGCTCACCCTCAGTCACTGCCCGTTCCTCGATCTCGCTCGCGACAACCCCGCAGTGGTCTGCGGCATCCACCGCGGCCTCATCGCCGGAACCCTGGAACAGCTCGGGGAGGACGACGCCGAGGTGTCCCTCGAGCCCTTCGTCACCCCCCAGCACTGCGTGGCACACGTGACGACCCGCAACCCGTTCGCCCGAGTCGTCCGTGGCACCACCGAGGCCGAGCCCATCCCGCTACACCCAGCCCCACAGAGCACCGCGCGCACCGGAACACCCAGCACAGGAAGCACGAGCAAGGAGCCAGCATGAACTCCCCACGCCTCGACGGGCCACTGTCCGAAGCCCTGGTCGGCACCAGACGCTTCTTCAGCAGAGGTGAGGTCTCGCAGGACCAGCGAACCCTGAGCCTCACCGGCGGCCGTCAGGGTGACAGCTTCTACCGGGACCGCTGGAGCCATGACAAGGTCGTGCGTTCCACCCACGGGGTGAACTGCACCGGCTCGTGCTCCTGGAAGGTCTACGTCAAGGACGGGATCATCACCTGGGAGGCACAGCAGACCGACTACCCGTCGGCCGGTGCCGACCGGCCCGAGTACGAGCCCCGCGGCTGCCCCCGTGGTGCGGCCTTCTCCTGGTACACCTACTCCCCCACCCGGGTCCGCTACCCGTATGTCCGCGGTGTCCTGCTCGAGATGTACCGCGCCGCCAAGGCGCAGTACGGCGACCCGGTCGTGGCCTGGGCATCCATCGTCCAGGACCCGGAGAAGGCCCGACGCTACAAGAGCGCCCGCGGCAAGGGCGGGCTGGTCCGCTCCACGTGGGACGAGGTCGTCGAGCTCGTCGCCGCCGCTCACGTCTACACGGTCAAGCGCTGGGGTCCGGACCGGATCGCCGGCTTCTCGCCCATCCCGGCGATGTCCCCGGTGTCGTATGCGTCCGGCGCCCGCTTCCTCGAGCTCATCGGTGCGCCGATGCTCTCGTTCTACGACTGGTACGCCGATCTGCCGAACGCCTCACCGCAGATGTTCGGCGACCAGACCGACGTGCCCGAGTCCGGTGACTGGTGGGACGCGGGCTACCTCATCATGTGGGGCTCGAACGTCCCACTCACCCGCACCCCGGACGCGCACTGGATGACCGAGGCCCGCTACCGGGGACAGAAGGTCATCGCCGTCGCCCCCGACTATGCCGAGAACGTCAAGTTCGCCGACGAGTGGGTGACCTGCAACCCAGGGGCCGACGGTGCGCTCGCGATGGCAATGGGGCACGTCATCCTCAAGGAGTACTTCGTCGACCAGGAGATCCCCTTCTTCGCGGACTACAACAAGCGGTTCACCGACCTGCCCTTCCTCATCGAGCTCGTGCCCGACGATAACGGCGGCTACCGCCCCGGCAAGAACGTCGTCGCCGGGGACCTCGACATCCCCGAGGCGGGCTCCGAGAACGCGATGTTCAAGCCCGTGGTCATCGATGCCGCGACCAACGAGGTCGCGGTCCCCAACGGCTCGCTCGGGTTCCGCTACGGCGATGAGGGGTGGGGCAAGTGGAACCTCGACCTCGGTGACATCGATCCCGCTCTGAGTGTGTATGCCTCGGGCAGCGCCTCCTCCGACGGCAGCGCGGTCGAGGTCACCCTCCCCCGCTTCGACACGGCGGACGGCCAGGTCGACTTCGTCTCCCGTGGTGTACCGACCCGCCGGATCGGCGACCGGCTCGTGACCACTGTCCTCGACCTCATGCTCGCCCAGTACGGCGTCGCCCGTGACGGCCTGCCCGGTCAGTGGCCCGCGGACTACGATGACCCCGGCACCCCGGCGACTCCGGCGTGGCAGGAGCAGATCACCGGTGTCCCGGCGCAGCAGGTGACCCGCCTGGCCCGCGAGTGGGCGCAGAACGCCATCGACACCACCGGTCGCGGCATGATCCTGCTCGGCGCCGGCACGAACCACTGGTTCCACTCCGACCAGCTCTACCGGGCGATCCTCGTCCTCACTACGATCACCGGAACCCAGGGTCGCAACGGTGGCGGCTGGGCGCACTACGTCGGCCAGGAGAAGATCCGCCCGATCATGGGCTTCCAGCACATGGCCTTCGCCCTCGACTGGCACCGCCCGCCGCGGCACATGAACCAGACGGCCTACTGGTATGTGAACACGAGCCAGTACCGCTACGACACCTTCACCGCCGACGACCTCGACGCCGGCACGGGCGTCTTCGCCGGCAAGGGCGTCATGGACCTGCTCGCGCAGTCGGTCCGGCTCGGCTGGACCCCGAGCTATCCGACGTTCAACCGCAGCAGTCTCGCCCTCGCCGATGAGGCGGCCGAGGCCGGGATGGAGCCTGCCGACTACGTGGTCAGCCAGCTGAAGTCCGGTGAGCTGAAGTTCGCCGTCGAGGACCCCGAGGCCGAGGAGAACCACCCCCGCATCCTCAGTCTGTGGCGCGCCAACCTGTTCGGGTCCTCCGCCAAGGGCAACGAGTACTTCCTCAAGCACCTCCTCGGCACCGACAACGCAGTGACTGCTGCCCAGGCACCCCCGGAGAAGCGCCCCGAGGGCATCGTCTGGCCGGAGGAGGTCCCCGAGGGCAAGCTCGACCTGCTCACGACGCTCGACTTCCGGATGACGAGCTCGACCCTCTTCTCCGACGTCGTCCTCCCGGCCGCGACGTGGTACGAGAAGCACGACCTGTCGACGACCGACATGCACCCGTTCGTCCACTCGTTCAACCCGGCGATCGCACCGCCGTGGCAGTCCAAGACTGACTGGGACACGTGGAAGGCAGTGGCCAAGAAGTTCTCGGAGCTCGCGGTGGAGCACCTCGGCACCCGGCGCGACGTGGTCGCCAAGCCGCTCTGGCACGACACTCCGGAGGCGATGGCCACCCCGCACGGGGTCGTCAAGGACTGGCGCACCGGCGAGATCGAGCCGGTGCCGGGCCGAACCCTGCCGGTGCTCGCCGTTGCCGAGCGCGACTACACGGCCGTCTACGACAAGATGACCTCGATCGGTCCGCTCATGGAGACCGTCGGCATGCTGACCAAGGGCGTGCCCTACGAGGTCAAGCGTGAGATGGACATCCTGCGCGGACGCAACGGAACGCGACGCGGCGGCGCCGGGGACGGTCAGCCGGTCATGGAGACCGATATCCATGTCGCCGACGCGATGCTGCACCTGTCGGGTGTCGCCAACGGCCACCTCTCCACGCTCGGGTTCAAGAACGTCGAGAAGCGCACCGGCACCCGGCTGCACGACCTGGCCTCGGAGCATGAGGGGAAGCAGATCACCTTCGCTGACACCCAGATCCAGCCCGTTCCCGTCATCACGAGCCCGGAGTGGTCGGGGTCGGAGTCAGGCGGACGGCGCTACAGCCCGTTCACGATCAACATCGAGCGGCTCAAGCCGTTCCACACCCTCACCGGTCGGCAGCAGTTCTACCTCGACCACGACTGGATGCTCGGCATGGGCGAGGCGCTTCCGGTCTATCGACCTCCGCTCAACATGACGGCGTTGTTCGGGGAGAACGAGATCGGGGTGCAGAACGAGCTCGGGGTCTCGGTCCGCTATCTCACCCCGCACAACAAGTGGTCGATCCACAGCGAGTACCAGGACAACCTCTTCATGCTCAGCCTCTCCCGGGGCGGGCAGACGATCTGGATGTCGGACATCGATGCCGAGAAGGTCGGGATCAAGGACAACGACTGGATCGAGGCGGTCAACCGCAACGGCGTCGTCGCTGCTCGCGCGATCGTCAGCCACCGCATGCCGGAGGGAACGGTCTACATGCACCACGCCCAGGACCGGCTCATCGATGTGCCGCTCACCGAGACCAACCAGCGTCGCGGCGGGATCCACAACTCGCTGACAAGGATCCTCATCAAGCCGAGCCACATCATCGGCGGGTATGCCCAGCTCGCCTACTTCTTCAACTACATCGGCCCGACCGGCAACAACCGCGACGAAGTGACGATGATCCGCCGCCGCAGCAACCAGGAGGTCCAGTACTGATGCGCATCATGGCCCAGATGGCAATGGCGACCTCACCCCACGAAGTTCTCCGCTCGTTCCTCGCTCCGATACTTCGCGGGGGCCCCGACATGCCCTTCGGCAAGGAGGCAGTTCGATGAGAATTATGGCGCAGATGGCCATGGTGATGAACCTCGACAAGTGCATCGGCTGCCACACCTGCTCGGTCACCTGCAAGCAGGCCTGGACCAACCGGGCCGGCACCGAGTACGTCTGGTTCAACAACGTCGAGACCCGCCCGGGGCTCGGCTACCCGCGCGGCTACGAGGACCAGGAGGAGTGGCTCGGCGGCTGGACGCTGAAGAACGGCCGGCTGAACCTCAAGGGCGGCGGCCGGCTGAAGAAGCTGCTCACGATCTTCTCCAACCCGAAGATGCCGTCGATCCAGGACTACTACGAGCCGTGGACCTACGACTACGAGACGCTGCTCAACTCCCCGCTCCAGAAGAACTTCCCGGTCGCTCGACCGTACTCCCTCATCTCCGGCAAGCCGATGAACGTGTCCTGGTCGGCGAACTGGGACGACGATCTCGGTGGCAGCAAGGAGCACGCCGTCAAGGACCCGATGCTCAAGGGCATCGAGGACAAGGTGAAGTTCGAGTTCGAGCAGACCTTCATGTTCTACCTGCCCCGGATCTGCGAGCACTGCCTCAACCCGAGCTGCGCAGCATCGTGCCCGAGTGGCGCGATCTACAAGCGCAGCGAGGACGGCATCGTCCTGGTCGACCAGGACAAGTGCCGTGGCTGGCGGATGTGCGTCACCGGCTGCCCCTACAAGAAGGTCTACTTCAACCACAAGACGGGCAAGGCCGAGAAGTGCACCTTCTGCTACCCCCGCATCGAGGTGGGCATCCCGACCGTCTGCTCAGAGACGTGCGTGGGTCGGCTGCGCTACATCGGTCTGGTCCTCTACGACGCGGACCGCGTCCTGGAGGCCGCATCGGTCGAGGACGACCACGCGCTGTACGAAGCGCAACGGTCGCTCTTCCTCGATCCCAACGACCCGCAGATCGAGCGGGCCGCGGAGGCGGCCGGGATTCCCGGTGACTGGATCGAGGCCGCGAAGCGCTCGCCGGTCCGACGCCTGATCCAGGACTACCAGGTCGCCCTGCCTCTCCACCCGGAGTACCGCACCATGCCGATGGTCTGGTACATCCCGCCGCTCTCACCTGTCGTCGACGTCATCAAGGAGACCGGCCACGACGCGGAGGACAAAGACAACCTCTTCGCGGCGATCGACACCCTGCGCATCCCGGTGGAGTACCTCGCGAACCTCTTCACAGCCGGTGACGTCGGGCCGGTCAACGACGTCCTCAAGCGCTTGGCGGCGATGCGGGCCTACATGCGCGACATCAACCTCGGACGTGACCCCCGCGACGAGATCCCCGAGGCGGTCGGCATGTCCGGCGAGGCGATGTACGAGATGTTCCGTCTCCTTGCCATCGCCAAGTACGACGAGCGCTATGTCATCCCGACCGCGCACGCCGAGCAGGCCCACGCTCTTGAGGAGCTGGCTACCGACTGCCCGGTCAGCGAATACGGGGGCGGGCAGCCCGAGGCGCTCGGCGAAGGGGCCGGACGACCGGTACCCGTGGCAGTCGAGAACTTCGCGATGCTGCAGGCGCGACAGACCGCTGACAGCGCCGAGAACACGCTCATCGGCGGTGGCTCGAAGCAGGGTCGGGTCAACCTGCTCAACTGGGACGGCATCGGGGTTCCGCAGGGCATGTTCCCGGACCGTGACGAAAAGTCGGGCCGGTCATGAAGTGGTTCCGGCACAGGCGCTCGACGCCGGAGCTGAGCGACGGCGCCCTCGCCGACACCTGGCAGCTCGTCTCACTGCTGCTCGACTACCCCGATGAGCTGATGCTGGACCGGTTGCCGGTCTTCCGGTCCGTTGCGGCGGATCTGCCGACCGCTCAGCAGAACCTGCTCACCGCATACCTGTCGCGTCTGGAGACGACCCCGTTGGGTGAGCTCCAGAAGGACTACGTCGACACCTTCGATGTCACCCGCAAGTGCTCCCTTCACCTCACCTACTTCACCCACGGCGATACCCGGCGACGGGGCGTGGCTCTGGTCGAGTTCCGCCAGGCTTTCCGCAACTGCGGCGTGGAGCTGGACATCGATCACGAGCTCCCGGACCACCTGAGTGTCGTCCTCGAGTTCGGGGCGTCACACAACAGGGACGTCGCCTGGACGCTACTCAATCGGCATCGCGTCGGCATCGAGCTGCTCCGGCTCGCACTCACCAAGCGTGACTCGCCCTGGCTACCCGTCGTCGAGGCCCTGCGGAGCACCCTGCCGGCCCTCGACGGCGATGACGAGGTCACCCTCGCCAGGCTCATCGCCGAAGGGCCGCCCTCGGAGGAGGTCGGGCTGGACAACGCCCCCTATGCCATCGATCCCCGCCTCAACCCTCGTCCGGAACCGCTGGACACCAGCGAGTTCAGCACCGAATCGTTCCTGGGATCCGTCATCCCGGTAGGAGGACCCCGATGACCCTCTTCCTGTTCGGCATCGTTCCGTACATCTGCCTGGCCATCTTCGTGGTGGGACACTTCTGGCGCTACCGCTACGACAAGTTCGGCTGGACCACCCGCTCGAGTCAGCTCTACGAGGACCGGCTGCTGCGGTGGGGCTCGCCGATGTTCCACTTCGGCATGCTGTGGGTCGTGCTCGGGCACTTCCTCGGCCTCGTCATCCCCAAGTCCTGGACGTCCTTCATCCCGCAGAACGTCTACCACACCATCGCCGTCGTCGGCGGCATGATCGCCGGAGTCCTGGCCTCCGTCGGTGTCATCATCCTGATCTACCGCCGTCGCACAACCGGTCCGGTGTTCTCCGCGACCACGCCGATGGACAAGGTCATGTACCTCGTCCTCGGCATCGTCATCCTCTTCGGCATGATCAACACGCTCAGCTCGTCCGGAGCGATCGCGGTCGGGGACGGTCACTACGACTACCGGGACGGCGTGTCCGTCTGGTTCCGGAGCATCTTCTGGTTCCAGCCGCAGCCTGAGCTGATGGCCCAGGCGCCGTGGTCGTTCCAGCTGCATGCGCTCGCCGCCTTCGTGCTGTTCGCGCTGTGGCCGTTCACCCGGCTCGTGCACGTCTTCTCGGCCCCGCTCGGCTACCTCACCCGGCCCTACATCGTCTATCGATCACGGGAGTCCCGACCCGGCGCAGGTGTCGGCAACCGCGCCCCCCAGCGCGGCTGGGACCGCTCGGAGCTGCAGAAGAAGTGACCCTGCCCCATGTGGCGATCATTCTCGCCGGCGGCCGGGCTGCCCGCCTCGGCGGGA
>JAAYSB010000237.1 GCA_012518475.1 Intrasporangiaceae bacterium
GCTCAGATGGACGGCGCGATCCTCGTGGTCGCCGCCACCGACGGCCCGATGGCTCAGACCCGTGAGCACGTGCTGCTCGCCAAGCAGGTCGGCGTTCCGTACCTGCTGGCAGCTCTCAACAAGTCCGACATGGTCGACGACGAGGAAATCCTCGAGCTCGTCGAGATGGAGGTCCGCGAGATGCTGGGCGCTCAGGGCTTCGATGAGGACGCACCGGTCATCCAGGTGTCCGCTCTCAAGGCGCTCGAGGGCGACGAGAAGTGGGTCAAGTCCATCGAGGAGCTCATGGACGCCGTCGACGAGTCGATCCCGGACCCGGTCCGCGACCTCGACCAGGCCTTCCTGATGCCGATCGAGGACGTCTTCACGATCCAGGGTCGTGGAACCGTCGTCACCGGCAAGGTCGACCGCGGCAAGCTGAACATCAACTCGGAGATCGAGATCGTCGGCATCCGTGAGCCGCAGAAGACGATCGTCACCGGCATCGAGATGTTCCACAAGCAGATGGACGAGGCATGGGCCGGCGAGAACTGCGGCCTGCTGCTGCGTGGCACCAAGCGTGAGGACGTCGAGCGCGGCCAGGTCGTCGTGAAGCCGGGTTCGATCACCCCGCACACCGAGTTCGAGGCGCAGGTCTACATCCTGTCCAAGGACGAGGGCGGCCGTCACAACCCGTTCTACTCGAACTACCGTCCGCAGTTCTACTTCCGGACCACCGACGTCACCGGCGTCATCACGCTGCCCGAGGGCACCGAGATGGTCATGCCCGGCGACAACACCGAGATGTCGGTCGAGCTGATCCAGCCGATCGCCATGGAGGACGGCCTCCGCTTCGCGATCCGCGAGGGTGGCCGCACCGTCGGCGCCGGCCGCGTCACCAAGATCACCAAGTGATCTGAGGCTGGCACGCCGGCACACATCAGAAGGGCCCCATCCGCTTCGGCGGGTGGGGCCCTTCTGCAAGGGCGCTCAGGGAGTGAGCGGCTGGAGGTCGCCGGTGATCCGCACCTGCTCCGGGGTGAGCCACGGCTGCACGACCTCGTGGATCCGCGTGACGGTGGCCTCGTCTGCGATCAGGACCGAGACGTCGAGGGCGCCCTGACCGCCCCAGCCCTGGAGCTGCAGCTCATCCCTGTGCTTCCCGAGTGCCTCGGACGCTGCGTTCACGTCAGCGGCCGTCGGGGCGTCGCGCTGCTCGACGCACAGTCCTCCGGGCCAGACCTCACGCAGAGTGGCATGGGCCTCCTCGGCGTCACCGGTGACGATGACGTTGAACATCCGCTCGCCGTCCGACACCCACGACTCGACATAGCCGGGCAGCTGCTCGAGCTGCTCCTGGAAGGTGTTCTGGATGGAGAGGTCCGGGTCCCCGTAGTTCTCGTCCCCGCCGCGGAACGGGTCCTCGCACAGCTGCGGGAAGGAGGGGGCCTCCTGCTCGGGGGGCGCCAGCCCCTCCGGCGGGTCGGCACTGAGCGGCCGGGTGAGCGTGAAGGTGCCCGAGTCCCGGTCGTAGTGGCCGACGCCGTAGTAGGAGATATCCGTCCAACGCACGCCATCCTGCTGCTCCGACTCCACCTCATCCCAGGAGAACTCTCCGGCCAGCGTCGGACCCCCACACTGCGGAGGATAGGACGTCAGCACCGCGCCGAGGCAGAGCTCGACGTCGGCGTCGGGGGAGTCCTGCATCAAGATCCCTCGGCCGACGAGCTCTGTGTCGGCCGCGAGCGTACTCGTCCCCCCGGTACCGGGGTCATGGATCTGCTGACCGCAGCCGACCAGGCCGCAGGCGGTCAGTGCCGAGAGCGCCAGGACGGGAAGAGCTCGCACGCTGGATCGTCGCATACCGCTCCGACGTGTCCTGTCCTCGTCCGGTTCCACGCTGCTCAGAGGGTATGCGTCACCGACTCGGTCACGAGCCGTTCGGCCAGCACCTCGACAGTGGGTTCTCCGCGACTGAGGACGACCGATCCGTCGCAGGACCAGGCCCGCAGGAGCACCTTGAGGAACAGCGCGGTGTCGTAGGTGGAGACATGCGCCCGGGCGCCCCGGTCGAGCGCCTCGGCCTCGTCCTCGGCCGCCCACGCAGCCAGGTCCGCGAACGCGATCGTCTCCCCGTCGACGATGAGAGCCGGGTCGTCGTCATCGGCCTCGCCCCAGGGCGCGAACTGGTCCGGATAGGTGGCCAGCTGGGCGGCCTCGTCCATGACACCGTCCTGGATCTCGCCGTCGGCCTCGCGGGCGAGCGCCATGAGCGTGACAAGGATGGCGCCGGCGCCGGCCCCCGATCCGGCGATGAAGTCGTCGATGAGACCCGGGTCGTCACTGACGCACAGGTCGGCCTGCTCGCCCCCGTCGAGGACGACGCAGCCACCGACGGCCCACACCGCCAGAGCCCAGTACGCGGTGCGCCAGTGCGGCGGCAGCGCGAGCAGAACTCGGGAGCCCGGCTCGATGTCGTACTCCTCCTGGAGTGCGTTGGCGGCCTTGGCGACCCAGTTCGAGAGCACCCGCGCCGACAACTCGATGCGCTCGCCCCTGGTGGGGGAGGCGGTGTCGTCGTAGCACGTGATCCGCGGCCGGGCGGCGTCGGATCGCTGGAGCGTGGTCAGGATGGCGTCGGGGCGAGTCACCCGGTCAGCCTACGTCCGCGCGGGCTCCGGCTGGACGATCGTGCGGCAGGAGCGCTCGCCGCGCAGCCGGGTGTGCAGCGCCCAGGCCAGGGCGACGACGGCGGCGACGGCCAGCAGGGGCTGGACCGGGGCGAACCACTGCATGGCCCCGGCCGATCCGAGGGCGAGCAGGACGATCTTGTTGCACACCGGGCACCCGACGGCGAAGAACGTGAGCAGTCCGCCGAGCATGCCGCGGCGGGCGCCCTGCTCCTCCAGGCCCTCCGGCTGTGGCGCGCTGACATAGGTGCCGACGAGCAGCCCACTGAGGACGGCGGCGACGATGAGCACCGGCCAGGACCACCACGTCATCGGGATCTCCCGGCCGAAGACCGGGTTCGGGATGAGCACGGTCGGCAGACCGACGAGGAGCACGGTTCCGAGAGCGGCCAGGGTCGCAGCCCGCCACCGACGAGCCGGCCAGGCGCGCAGAGTGTCGCGGTGATCGGTCAGCATCCGACCACCCTAAAGCATACCCGCCGGGGTATGCGTTAGGGTGGCGCGACGATGGCCCCGTGGGTGAACGGACGGGGAAGCAAGAGTGAAGAGGCCGCAGTTCGCCGCGCGCAATCGGCCCGAGCGGCGTAGCCTCCTGACAACGGCCGCAGCCAGGGTGCGGCCACATCCCTCATCAGGAGTCACATCATGTCGATCCGTTCAGGCGTGCGGCGCAGCTGCGCCGCACTTGCTGCCGGGGGTCTCGCCGCCACCGGCCTCGTCGTCACAGCCGGCCCGGCCCAGGCCGCTGGGACCACTCTCGTCATCAACGAGGTCTACGGAGGAGGTGGGAACTCGGGTGCGACCTACACCAACGACTTCGTCGAGCTGTTCAACGGGACCGGAGCGGAGATCGACCTGCAGGGATACCGGGTCGAGTACTACTCGGCCGCCGGCAACCTCGGCAACAGCTGCCCAATCGGCGGGACCGTGCCGGCCGGAGCGACCTTCCTCATCCAGCAGGGCGCCGGGGCCGGCGGCACCACGGCCCTCCCCAAGCCGGACGCCGTGTGCTCTGCGAACATGTCCGCCACCCGCGGCTCGGTCCGACTGTTCGACGCCGCAGGCGAGATCGTCGACACCGTCGGCTACGGTGCGGTCGAGCTCTTCGAGGGCGCCCCTGGCCCCGAGCTGA
>JAAYSB010000238.1 GCA_012518475.1 Intrasporangiaceae bacterium
GTCGTCGGCAGCGTCATAGAGCGCCTCGACGGCGATCCGGACCGCGGTCTGACGGTCCAGGCCCGGCCGCCAGAGCTTCTTGAGCGCACCCCGGGCGAAGAGCGAGCCGGAGCCCACGCAGTGGTGGTGGTGCTCCTCGTAGCAGCCGCCGGTCACGTCGTAGGAGAAGATCCGGCCTCGGTCCTCGTCGAGGTCGTAGCCGACGAACATCGGGACGACCGCCAGGCCCCGCATCGCCAGGGCGAGGTTGCCCCGGACCATGGACGCAAGGCGGTTCGCCTTGCCCTCGAGGGACATCAGCGTGCCCTCGATCTTCTCGTAGTGCTCCAGCTCGACCTGGAACAGCCGGACGACCTCGATCGCGACCCCGGCCGTGCCGGCGATGCCCGCGGCCGAGTAGTCGTCGGTGATGAAGACCTTCTCCATGTCGCGGTTGGCGATGAGGTTGCCCATCGTCGCGCGGCGGTCACCGGCGAGGAGCACCCCACCCTGGTACGCGACCGCGACGATGGTCGTGCCGTGCGGCGCCTCGACCGAGGACTGCGGCACGGTGCGGCCGCTCGGGAGGAGCGAGGGGTCGTGGGCGGCCACGAACTCGGTGAAGGAGGAGCCTCCGGAGGCGTGAAACGCCGCGGAGAGCCGTCCGCTCACTGCCCGCCCTTCTGGACGAAGCCGCGGACGAACTCCTCCGCGTTGGACTCGAGCAGGGAGTCGATCTCGTCGAGGACGGAGTCGACGTCGGAGTCCAGGGCGGCCTTGTTCGCGGCGGGGGCCGTGGGAGCGGGCTCCGGGACGTCGTCCGGCTCGTGGTCCTTGCGCTGTGGTCGCGTCTGCTCTTGTCCAGCCATGGGTCCAACCTATCTCGCGTCTATGACGGTGTCTCAGACCTGCTCAGCCTGCGGAGCATGGTCGCGGCGTCCGCGCTCTCCTCGATGAGGGCGCCGACCGCGGCCTTCGTGCCGAGCAGGGGCTCGAGCATCGGCACCCGCTGCAGCGCGCGGGCGTCCGGGACGTCGAAGATGACCGAGTCCCACGAGGCGGAGACGACGTTGTCGGGGAACCGGGAGATGCAGGTGCCGCGGAAGTATGCGCGGGTGTCCTCGGGCGGATCGGTCACCGCGGCAGCAACCTCGGAGGCCGGGACGAGCTCGTGGAAGCGTCCGGCCATGGCCATCCGGTGGAACAGCCCCCTCTCGAGGCGGACATCGGACCACTGGATGTCAATCGCCCGCAGCTGCGGGGACTCCCAGGAGAGCCGGTCCCGCTGGCGGTACCGCTCGAGCACGGCGAGCTTGCCGACCCAGTCGACATAGGGGGCGGCCGAGTCGCGGTCGGTCTGGAGCAGGGTCATCACCCGCTCCCACCACTGGAGCACCTCGGCGGTGTCGTCGTCCGGGATGCCGCCGCGATCGCGCAGGTAGTCCTGGGCCATCTCGAAGTAGGCCCAGAGGATCTCGATGGGCATCATCCGCTCGCCGCTCATGAGCTCGAGGGGCTGGTCCATGTCCACGTCGTGCGAGACGGCGTGCAGCGTCGCGACGGGATGGCGCACGGACAGGTCGCGGGTGATGGCCCCGTCCTCGATCATCGCGAGCACGAGGGAGGTCATCCCCATCTTGAGCAGACCGGCCACGTCGCAGTGGTTGGCGTCGCCGAGGATGACGTGCAGTCGCCGATAGCGGTCCGCGAGGGCGTGCGGCTCGTCCCGGGTGTTGATGATCGGCCGCTTGAGCGTGGTCTCGAGACCGACCTCGGCCTCGAAGAAGTCACTGCGGGACGCGATCTGGTATCCCGGGGTCCGTGAGTCGGTGCCGATGCCGACGCGGCCGCTGCCACAGAGGATCTGGCGGACCACGAAGAACGGGGTGAGCTGCCGGATGATCCGCTGGAACGGTGTCTCCCTGCGCATGAGGTAGTTCTCGTGGGTGCCGTAGGAGGCCCCCTTGCCGTCGGTGTTGTTCTTGTAGAGGTTGACCGGCACACCGATGCTTGAGGGTACGGTGGCGAGCCGGTGCACGGCCTCCCGCATGACCGACTCCCCCGCCCGGTCCCACGTGATCGCTGCCCGGGGCGTGGTCACCTCGGGCGAGCTGTACTCAGGGTGTGCGTGGTCGACGTACAGGCGGGCACCGTTGGTGAGGACGACGTTGGCCAGCGTCGGGTCCTCGACATCGGTGAGCTGGCTCGGGTGCGCCACCTGCCGGCCCATCTCCCAGCCCCGGGCGTCGCGCAACGGTGCCTCGTCCGCATAGTCCCAGGAGGCCCGCGCGGCCGGCAGGCCCTGCGTCGAGGCATACGCGTGCACGACGTGCCCCGAGAGCATCATCGGGTTGGCGAGCGGGTCCCCGGGGACGGAGATTCCGTACTCGGTCTCGATGCCCATCACACGTCGCACGGTCATAGATGGGAGCCTATGTCCATGTCTCTCACCGTCCGTGGCATGCCCCTGCGCACCGCCGTTGTCACGACCCTCATCGACCGTCTCGGGCGCAAGCCGGTCGGCGAGTGCACCCGCGAGGAGATCGAGGCGGCCCGCGAGCGGATCTATCCCAGGCGAGGTCCGGTCGCGCGGATCTTCGGTCCGGTCCGCGAGGATGTGCAGATCTCCAGCCTGGCCGCCGCGGCCCGCGACGGACACGAGATCCCGCTCCGCGCATACCGACCGGCCGTCATCGGGGGCGCCCCCCTCCCGGTCATCGTGTTCTTCCACGGCGGCGGATGGGTGTGGGGCAACGTCGTCAACGACGACCCGCTGTGCACGACCCTCGCTGCGGAGATCGGTGCCCTCGTGCTGTCGGTCGACTACCGGATGGCGCCGCACTTCCCGGCACCGGTGGCCGCCCACGACTGCATCGACGCGACCGCCTGGGTGAGTGACCGCGCCGCCGAGATCGGAGCGGACGGAACACGCGTTGCGGTATGCGGGGAGAGCGCGGGCGGCAACCTCGCCGCCGTCGTCGCCCAGGCCTTCCGGGACGAGGGCCGGACGAACCTGCGGCACCAGACGCTCATCTATCCGGCGACCGACCTGACGCTGGCGTCGCCGTCCCTCGACGAGCACGCGAACGCACCGATCCTCACCCGCGACTCCGTCCACGCCTTCGCCGACCACTACTGCCCCGACCACGAGCGGCGCGCGGACCCGATCGTCTCGCCCCTCTTCGGGAGCCTCGACGGGCTGCCGCCCGCTCTCATCCAGACCGCCGACCTCGACCCGATCCGGGATGACGGGACGCGGTACGCGCGGGCCCTCGAGGACGCCGGGGTGCGGGTGCGGCTGACGAACTACGTCGGTGCCCCGCACGGGTTCGCCTCGCTGCCGGGAGCGACGCTCATCGGCAGCCAGCACCGCGCCGAGATCGTCACCGAGGTGCGGAGGTACCTCCTCGGCTGAGGTCCGCGTGACTAGAGTGGACAGCGTGCGAGACATCGTCGTGTTCTCTGGATCTGCCCACCGCGATCTCGCCGACCGGATCTGTGCCGAGCTCGGCATCACGCGCTCGCCCGCCTCGATCACCCGGTTCTCGAACGACTGCCTCCAGGCGCAGCTGCTCGCGAACTGCCGGCAGCGCGACGTCTACATCATCCAGCCGCTCGTGCCCCCGACGCAGGACTCCCTCATGGAGCTGCTCCTCATGATCGACGCGGCCAAGGGCGCCTCCGCTGCCCAGATCACGGCCGTCATCCCGCACTACGCCTATGCCCGCTCGGACAAGAAGGACGCCTCCCGGATCAGCCTCGGGGGCCGGCTCGTCGCCGATCTCATCGCCGCGGCCGGAGCCCACCGGGTGCTGACGATGACCCTGCACGCTCCGCAGGTGCACGGGTTCTTCTCCGTCCCGGTCGATCACCTCACGGCCCTCGGGGTCCTCGCCGACCACTTCCGCGGCACGGACCTGTCCGACTCGATCGTCGTCTCCCCCGACCTCGGCAACGCCAAGGACGCCACCCAGTTCTCCCGCCTCCTCGGCCTTCCTGTGGCGGCCGGCTCCAAGCGCCGTCTCGCCGACGACCGGGTGGAGATCGACTCGATCGTCGGGGACGTCGCCGGCAAGCGGGCCATCGTCCTCGACGACGAGATCGCCACCGGAGGCTCGATTATCGAGCTCCTCGACAAGCTAGCCGAGTTCGGCTGCACCGAGGCGGCTGTCGCATGCACCCACGGACTCTTCGCCGGCAAGGCCGTCGAGCGGCTGAGCGGCCACCCGATGATCTCCCAGGTGGTCACAACGGACACCGTCCCGGCGCCGGCGGACTGGCCCCAGCTGCAGGTGCGCTCGGTGGCCGGGCTGTTCGCCGAGGCGATCAACCGCATCCACGCCGGTGAGTCGGTGAGCAGCCTCTTCGACGGCGTCGACCCGACCTATGCACCGCCGCAGGGCTCCCTCTTCGACACGGTGCCCTGACGGGGATCCGACCTAGAGGTACTGACCGGTGCCGTTGACCGAGTCGATGGCACGACCCGGCTCGGAGCCGGACTTGCCGCTGATGAGGGTGCGGATATAGACGATCCGCTCGCCCTTCTTGCCCGAGATACGCGCCCAGTCGTCCGGGTTGGTCGTGTTCGGCAGGTCCTCGTTCTCCTTGAACTCGTCCTCGCACGCCGCGAGCAGGTGCTCGACGCGGATGCCGCGCTGACCGGTCTCGAGGAAGTCCTTGATGGCGGACTTCTTGGCCCGGTCGACGATGTTCTGCATCATCGCCCCGGAGTTGAAGTCCTTGAAGTAGAGGACCTCCTTGTCGCCACCGGCATAGGTGACCTCGAGGAACCGGTTCTCGTCGATCTCGGAGTACATCCGATCCACGACGGCGTGGATCATGCCCTCGATCGTCTCCTCGACCGATCCGTCGTGCTCGGCGAGGTCGTCCTGGTGGACCGGCAGCTCGGTGGTGAGGTACTTGCTGAAGATGTCCTTGGCAGCCTCGGCGTCGGGGCGCTCGATCTTGATCTTCACGTCCAGCCGGCCAGGTCGCAGGATGGCCGGGTCGATCATGTCCTCCCGGTTGGAGGCACCGATGACGATGACGTTCTCGAGCCGCTCGACGCCGTCGATCTCGGACAGCAGCTGGGGCACGATCGTGGTCTCGACGTCGCTGGACACACCGGATCCGCGGGTGCGGAACAGCGAGTCCATCTCGTCGAAGAACACGACCACCGGAGTGCCGTCCGACGCCTTCTCCCGGGCCCGCTGGAAGATGAGCCGGATGTGCCGCTCGGTCTCCCCCACATACTTGTTGAGCAGCTCCGGTCCCTTGATGTTGAGGAAGTAGGACTTGGTCAGCTCCTTGCCCTCCTTCTCGGCGACCTTGCGGGCGAGAGAGGCGGCGACCGCCTTGGCGATCATCGTCTTGCCACACCCGGGCGGGCCGTAGAGGAGCACACCCTTGGGCGGCTTGAGGTGGTGCTCGGTGAACAGGTCCGGGTGCAGATAGGGCAGCTCGACGGCGTCCCGGATCACGTCGATCTGACGCGACAGCCCCCCGATGTCCTCGTAGGCGATGTCGGGAACCTCCTCGAGGACGAGCTCGGCGACCTCGATCTTCGGGATCTTCTCGTAGACGAGGTTGGTGCGGGACTCGAGCATGAGCGCGTCCCCGGCCCGGAAGGCGACTCCCCGCAGGGACTCGGCGACCCGGCAGACCCGCTCCTCGTCGGCCCGCGCGACGACGAGCACCCGGCGCTCGTCGAGGACCTCTTTGATCGTCACGACCTCCCCGACCTGCTCGAAGCCGTGCGCGGCGACAACGTTCATCGCCTCGTTGAGCATGACCTCGCGGCCGATCCCCAGCTCCTCGGGGTCGACCGCAGGGCTCACTGCGACGTGCATCTTGCGGCCGCCGGTGAGGACGTCGACGGTCCCGTCCTCGAAGGTCTCCACGACGACGCCGTAGGCGGACGGCGGCTGGGCGAGACGGTCAACCTCGGACTTGAGCGAGACGATCTGCTCGCGGGCGTCCTTCAGGGTCCGGACCAGCCGCTCGTTCTGGGAGGAGACGGTGGACAGGTTGGACTGCAGCTGCGAGATGCGTGCCTCGAGGTCACGACTGCGCTGGAAGCTCGGGGTCTCGCTCATGTCTCGACACTAGCCCCGCGCGCAGATGTTGTCCCGCACCTTCCGCGCGCTATCCACATGATGGCCGCCCGAGGGCGACCGGGTCACTCGGCGCTGTCAGTGGCTCCCGATGGTGACGACTCGGGGCCCTCGGTGATGGAGCGGCGCAGCTTGCGGGCGCGTTTGGGCGAGGTGACCCGCTCGCCGAAGGCCTCCGCCTCGGCCTCGGCGGCCTCGAACCCGCCGGACGGACGACGCTTGCGCAGGGGTGGGGTCACCCCGGGGGCGAGCCGCCGGGTCGTGATGAGGAAGCCGGTGTGCCCGTGCATCCGGTGCTGGGGACGCACGGCGAGCCCCTCGAGGTGCCAGCCGCGGACGATGGACTCCCAGGCCTGCGGCTCGGTGAAGCAGCCGAGCTCCCGCATGCCCTCGCCGACGCGGGACAGCTGGGTCGTCGTCGCGACGTAGCAGATGAGCAGTCCACCGGGGACGAGGGCGTCGGCGACCACCTCGAGGCACTCCCAGGGCGCGAGCATGTCGAGGACGACACGGTCGACGCTGCCCTTCTCGACCGCCGCAGGCAGCTCCTCCACGAGGTCCCCGACCTGGACCGTCCACGCCGGGTGATCGGTCCCGAAGAAGGCCCGGGCGTTGGCCTTGGCGATGTCGGCGAAGTCCGTCCGCCGCTCGAACGACAGGACCCGCCCGGACTCCCCCACCGCCCGGAGCAGCGACATCGACAGCGCACCTGAGCCGACGCCCGCCTCGACGACGACAGCGCCGGGGAAGATGTCCCCCATCGTGACAATCTGCCCGGCGTCCTTGGGATAGACAACGGCAGCACCGCGCGGCATCGACATCACGTAGTCCGAGAGCAGCGGCCGCAGCACGAGGTACTCGGTGCCGGCTGTGTTCCTGACGGTGAAGCCGTCGGGGCGGCCGATGACGTCGTCGTGGCGCAGGAAGCCCCGGTGGGTGTGGAACTCCTTGCCGGGCTCGAGGGTGATCGTGTGCAGCCGGCCCTTGGGGTCGGTCAGCTGGATCCGCTCGCCGACCTGGAACGGTCCGCGTCGAAGGTGGACTCCGGTCGCCTGCTGCACGTTGTCACTCACAGCGCAGGAATCTACTCGACTTGCGGCAGGTCCCTGGAGTCATGCCCTCGGTGGAGGAGACTCAGGCCAGCCGCGAAACCTCGCCCTCGCCGCGGAAACTCGCACCTGCCGGTGGAATAGCCGCGACCCGCTCGAAGTTCCGCGACACATCAGATAACCCCGGCATCCTCCATCTACTGACCGATGGCGCGCATCGCGTCGGCGGCGAACGCGATCCCGGCGACAGCCTCCCGGTGCACGATGAGCAGGGCGCTCGCGCCCGACTGGGCGAGCAGCGAGAGCACCAGTTCCGGCGTGGGGGCCTCCTCGACCTCCCTGACCCAGTGCGGTGGCGCTGCGGCAGCGACCGCCGAGGCCGGCACCCGGTCCCACTGCTCTCGGGGCACCGACGCCACCGCGTCGTCCCGCACGATCGCGTCCGGATGGCCGTCCGGGCCGACCGTGACATACACCTGCCCCGGCCCGCGGAACCAGGAGGCGACGGGAGCGTCCCCGCGGACCATCGTCACGGGCCGGAGGATCTGGCCGAGCTCGAGGCGGCTGAGCCGGCGGCGGGCCTGACCGACCGCGATCGCCTGCGATGCGCCCCGCCAGAGGAAGCTCGCGATGAGCAGCACGATGAGGATGTTGACCAGTGACGGCTGCGTGCCGCCCAGCAGCGGGACGCCGATGAACCCGAGCACGACGACCACGGCCACGATCCGACCGGTCCAGCCGGCGACGACCGAGGCGGTATGCGGTGAGCCGGTGAGGCGCCAGACGGCCGCCATGAGGACCTGACCGCCGTCCAGCGGCAGACCCGGCAGGAGGTTGAAGACGGCGAGCAGGATGTTGATCACCGCGAGGCGGGCCATGACGAAGGCGACCACCCCGTCCCCGAGCGCGAGTGCAGCGGCATAGCACAGCCCGGCGAGGAGGAGGTTGGCCACGGGACCGGACAGGCCCGTGATCCCCTGGGACCACGGCGTGGTCCGTCCCTCGAAGGCGGTGTGCCCACCCATGAGGTCGGCGACGATCCGCCGGACCCGCAGCCCGAAGGCGCGCGCGCTGAGCGCGTGCGCCCCCTCGTGGACCAGGACCGAGACAAGCAGGCCGACGGCGATCGACAGGCCCACCGCATACCCCACGGGGCCGAGGGTGTCGGCGTGCGGCGCACCGAACAGCCACGTGAGTCCGGCTGCGAGGATCAGCCAGGTCCAGCCGATGTACACGGGCACGCCGACGAAGGAGCCGATGCGGATGCCCGAGCCGTACTCCCCGGCTGAGCGGTCTGTGGGGGCCATAGGGCAAGACTAGGTGGGGCAAAACCTGGGGTGTCGTCATACTGGGATGCTGTGTCCAGTCCTGACGTACCGAACCCTGTTCAGAACCACCGCCCGGACGCGACCGAGACCCTCGGCGCGATGCTGCGCGAGCGTGTGCTCGTCATGGACGGTGCGATGGGCACGCTCATCCAGGGACTCGGGCTCGGGGAGGACGACTTCCGGGGCGAGCGGTTCGCCGACTGGCCCAGGGACCTCAAGGGCAACAACGACCTGCTCTCGCTGACGCAGCCCGAGGCGATCGAGGCGATCCACCGCTCGTACTTCGACGCGGGGGCGGACCTCGTGACGACGAACACCTTCAACGCCCAGCGCATCTCCCTCGCTGACTACGGGATGGACGACCTCGGCTACGAGATGAATGTCGCCGCGGCCACCCTCGCGCGACGGGCTGCCGACGCCGCCACTGCGGCCGACCCGGCGCGGCCGCGGTTCGTCCTCGGTGCGCTCGGGCCGACGAACCGGACCGCAAGCATCTCCCCCGATGTCTCCGACCCCGGTGCCCGCAACGTCACGTTCACCGAGCTCGTCGAGGCCTATCTCGAGCAGGCCCGCGGACTCGTCGACGGCGGCTCGGACGTCCTCCTCGTCGAGACGATCTTCGACACCCTCAACGCCAAGGCCGCCATCTTCGCCCTCGAGACACTCTTCGACGAGCACGGGCGCCGGTGGCCGGTCATCATCTCCGGGACGATCACCGACGCGTCGGGCCGGACGCTCTCCGGCCAGGTGACCGAGGCGTTCTGGCACTCGATCCGTCACGTCCGGCCGCTGGCCGTCGGCCTGAACTGTGCTCTCGGGGCTGCCGAGATCCGGCCCTATCTCGCCGAGCTCTCCCGGGTGGCCGACACCTTCGTCAGCTGCCACCCCAACGCCGGCCTGCCCAACGAGTTCGGGGAGTACGACGAGACGCCTGAGCAGATGGCCGGTGTCATGGGTGAGTTCGTCGGGTCCGGACTGGTCAACCTGCTCGGCGGCTGCTGCGGGACCACGCCCGAGCACATCGTCGCGCTCGCGGCCACGGCCCGCGACCAGGCGCCGCGGGAGGTGCCCGTCCGGCCGGCTGCTCTGCGACTCTCGGGTCTGGAGCCGGTGACGATCGACGACAGCTCGCTCTTCGTCAACGTCGGCGAGCGGACCAACATCACCGGCTCAGCCCGGTTCCGCAAGCTCATCCAGGCCGACGACTACGCGACGGCCCTGTCGGTCGCCCGCCAGCAGGTGGAGAGCGGTGCCCAGGTCATCGACGTCAACATGGACGAGGGCATGATCGACGGCGTTGCGGCGATGCGCCGGTTCCTCACCCTCATCGCGAGCGAGCCGGACATCAGCGTCGTCCCGGTCATGGTCGACTCCTCGAAGTGGGAGGTCATCGAGGCCGGTCTGCAGTGCGTCCAGGGCAAGCCCATCGTCAACTCGATCTCGATGAAGGAGGGCGTCGGCCCGTTCATCGAGCAGGCCCATCTCTGTCGCAAGTACGGTGCCGCGGTCGTCGTCATGGCCTTCGACGAGCACGGTCAGGCCGATACCCTCCAGCGTCGCATCGAGATCACGGCCGAGGCCTACCGGGTCCTCACCGAGGAGGTCGGCTTCCCCGCCGAGGACATCATCTTCGACCCGAACATCTTCGCGGTCGCGACGGGCATCGAGGAGCACGCCCGCTACGGCATCGACTTCATCGAGGCCACCCGCTGGATCAAGGAGAACCTGGACGGCGCTCTCGTCTCCGGCGGTGTCTCCAACGTCTCCTTCTCGTTCCGCGGCAACAACCCCGTGCGCGAGGCGATCCACGCCGTGTTCCTCTATCACGCGGTCAAGGCGGGAATGGACATGGGCATCGTCAACGCGGGCGCCCTGGTCCCCTATGACGAGATCGACCCCGAGCTTCGCGAGGCCATCGAGGACGTCGTCCTCGCCCGCCGGGAGGACGCCACCGAGCGTCTCGTCGAGATCGCACGCCGGTTCAACACCGGCGGTGCCGCCGAGGAGGACCCGGTCACCGCACAGTGGCGTGAGCTGCCGATCGAGGAGCGGATCACGCACGCCCTGGTCAAGGGGATCGACGACCACGTCGAGGCCGACACCGAGGAGCTCCGTGCCCTCATCGAGGCCCGCGGCGGTGAGCCGATCGAGGTCATCGAGGGCCCGCTCATGGCCGGTATGGGGGTCGTCGGCGACCTCTTCGGCGCCGGGAAGATGTTCCTCCCCCAGGTCGTGAAGTCGGCCCGCGTCATGAAGAAGGCCGTCGCCTATCTCATCCCGTTCATCGAGGCTGGCTCGCGGGCGGGCGCCGCCAAGGGAACGGTCGTGATGGCCACGGTCAAGGGCGACGTCCACGACATCGGCAAGAACATCGTCGGGGTCGTCCTGCAGTGCAACAACTACGAGGTCATCGACCTCGGCGTCATGGTGCCGCCGCAGAAGATCCTCGACACCGCCCGCGAGCACAACGCCGACATCATCGGCCTGTCGGGGCTCATCACCCCGTCGCTGGACGAGATGGTCACGCTCGCTTCCGAGATGGAGCGCCAGGGCTGGACCATTCCGCTCCTCGTCGGCGGTGCGACGACCAGCCGTGCGCACACCGCGGTGAAGATCGACCAGCGCTACTCCGGGCCCGTGGTCTGGGTCAAGGACGCCTCCCGCTCAGTGCCGGTCGTCTCGGCACTGCTGTCGGACACCCGTCGGGAGGCACTCCTCGCCGACGTCCAGCAGGACTACGACGCCCTGCGCGCCCGGCACGCGGCCAAGGCCAACGAGCGACCCCTGATCTCGCTCGAGAAGGCCCGGGAGAAGCGACAGGAGATCGACTTCGCCGCCCAGCCCCCGGTCCCACCGCGCAGGCCCGGTGCCCACACGATCACCGGTCAGGACCTGTCGGTGCTCCGCGACTACATCGACTGGGGCCCGTTCTTCCTCGCCTGGGAGATGAAGGGCCGATTCCCCGACATCCTCTCCAACCCGGCCTCCGGCGAGGCCGCCCGCAGGCTCTATGACGATGCCCAGGAGATGCTCGACCGCATCATCGCTGAGGGCTGGCTCACGGCCAGTGCCCGGTTCGGGATCTTCCCGGCTGCCGCAGTCGGCGACGACATCGTTGTCTACACCGACGAGAGCCGCTCGCAGGTGCAGGCGACGCTGCACACGCTCCGCCAGCAGGGACAGCACCGGGCAGGTGTCCCGAACAAGGCCAACGCCGACTTCATCGCCCCGGCCGACACCGGCATACCCGACTGGATCGGTGCGTTCGCCGTGACCGCAGGTCTCGGCAGCACCGAGAAGGTCATGGAGTTCAAGGCCGCTCACGACGACTACTCGGCCATCCTGCTCGAGGCGCTCGCCGACCGGCTCGCGGAGGCGTTCGCCGAGTACCTGCACGAGCAGGTGCGTACCGACTACTGGGGGTATGCGGCTGATGAGTCGTTGACCAACGACGACCTCATCGCCGAGCGGTATGCGGGCGTCCGGCCCGCGCCGGGATACCCCTCCTGCCCGGACCACACCGAGAAGCAGACGCTGTGGTCCCTTCTCGACGTCCACGAGGAAGTCGGGATCGAGCTGACCGAGGGGATGGCCATGTGGCCGGGGGCGTCGGTCTCCGGCTGGTACCTCGCCCACCCGCAGTCGAGCTACTTCGTCGTGGGACGCGTCGGTGAGGATCAGGTGACCGAGTACGCCGGGCGGAAGGGCTGGGAGGTGCCGGTGGCCGAACGCTGGCTCTCGGCGAATCTCGGCTACGACCCGGCCGACTGAGCGTCGCTCCCCACCGCTGTCGGCGGGCTCGCATACGGTCAGTGGTATGCCACCCGCACTCTCCCCGAGCCGCACCGCGGACTTCAAGCAGTGTCCGCTGATGTACCGGTTCCGGGCCGTGGACAAGCTCACCGGCCCGCCGAGTCCGGCGGCTGCTCGCGGCACTCTCGTGCACGCGGTGCTCGAGGAGCTGTTCGATCTGCCTGCCGGCGAGCGGACTCCGGA
>JAAYSB010000239.1 GCA_012518475.1 Intrasporangiaceae bacterium
CAGTGCGGGTAGGAGTGGTCGTAGGTCTCCCGGCGGAGCAGCACGGTGCCCTCGGTGATCGACCCGGTGTCGCCCTGCGCCGATTCGGCACCGGCCCCGCCGGCATCCAGGCGGGTGCGCGCCTTGAGGTGGTCGATGATCGGCAGATTCGCGTCGAGGACGAGCTGACCGGCGTACTCGGTGACCGGGTGGGTGAAGGCGCCGTCGATGCCGACCGGCACGACGACCTCGATCCCCTCACGGTCGGTGATCTGCTTGTCCTCCTCACCGAACGCACCGGCGGTGTGGACCAGCCCGGTGCCGTCGGTCGTCGTGACGAACTCGGCCGGCACGAACCGGAAGGCCCTCTCGTGCCCGAGGTAATAGCTCATCGGCGGGGTGTAGGTCAGGCCGAGCAGGTCGGTGCCCTTGAGCCGCGCGACGACGAGCTCGGACACGTCGCCCTTGCTGTCCCCGGTGAACTCGCGGGCATACGCCTGCATCCGGGCCTCGGCCAGGACATACCGCTCGGACGTCCCGGTGGGCACGGACGACTCGACGACGACATAGTCGATGTCCTCGCCGACCATGATCGCGAGGTTGCACGTGAGGGTCCACGGCGTCGTCGTCCAGATGAGCGCGAGAGCGCCGGCGAGCTCGCCGTCGTTGATCCGGCACCCGACCGTGACGGCCGGGTCCTGGCGCACCTGATAGACGTCCTCGTCCATCCGCAGCTCGTGGTTCGACAGCGGGGTCTGGTCGTTCCAGCAGTACGGCAGCACCCGGAAGCCCTCGTAGGCCAGGCCCTTGTCGTGGAGCTGCTTGAACGCCCAGAGGACCGACTCCATGTAGTCGAGGTCGAGGGTCTTGTAGTCGTTGTCGAAGTCGACCCAGCGGGCCTGGCGGGTGACGTAGTCCTCCCACTCGTTGGTGTAGCGGAAGACCGACTCGCGGCACTTGTCGTTGAACGCCGCGATCCCCATCTCGCGGATCTCGTCGGTGGTCTTGATGCCGAGCTGACTCATCGCCTCGAGCTCGGCCGGCAGCCCGTGGGTGTCCCAGCCGAAGCGGCGCTCGACCCGGCGGCCCTTCATCGTGAAGTAGCGCGGGACGACGTCCTTGACGTAGCCGGTGAGCAGGTGCCCGTAGTGCGGCAGGCCGTTCGCGAAGGGCGGGCCGTCGTAGAAGACGAACTCGTTGTCGCCGTTCTCGCCCGCGTCGCGGTTCTCGACCGAGGCCTGGAAGGTGCCGTCCTGCGCCCAGTACTTGAGCACGGCCTCCTCGATGGCCGGGAAGCGCGGGCTCGACGGGACAGCAGTGCTGAGGTGGGAGACCTTGGGATAGGCCATCGGTGAACGTCTCCTGATGCGGGTGGTCGGGTTGCTCTCGCACGAGGACGACATCACCACCGTGGTTCGGTGGCGGCACCGCGGTACCACCTCGCTTGTCCCGCGCAGCGGGACCGCTCGTTCATGAACTGTGACGGGCTCACCCGTCCGGTTCTACTGGGGTGACCGGCGCATACCCGATCTGCAGAGGGGGTATGCGGCGCTCGCCTGTTCTTCCGGAAGCTCGCCGCTGATGACGGCTCAGACGCTGCTCCGATGAAGTGTACCGGCCGACCCGGGTTCCACCGAAACGGTTTCGCGGGCTACAGTGGCGGTGGTCCTTCCTGCGAAGGACCGCCCAGACGTACCTGTCGAGGGGAAGCCGGTCGAAGTCCGGCACTGACCCGCAGCCGTAGGTCTCGCTCGCTCGAGCGCAGATGAGTCGGAATGCCTCCTCAGGTGCAAGCGGCTCTCACTTCCGTCGAGGCATACGGGACGAGCCCAGCTGCATATCGAGAGCGATTTCCAGCCGGGACCGTCACGGATCCGCTAGCGAAAGGCGCTCTCCACAGTGCTGACAACCCATCTCCGCCGAGTCGGCGCGGCCCTTGCCGCCGCCGCCATCGGCCTGCCGGCCCTGGCTATCACGACAGCCTCCGCCGAGCCCGTGCTCGACCCACCCCTGACCGCTGCTGCCGGCACCTCGTGGACCGACGGGCCGTGTGAGGTGGGTGCCGGGGTCACCGTCGTCGTCGATATGCAGGGCGACGCCGAGGCCGGCGTGCACTGCGTGACGAACGAGGACGGTACGGCGTACTCGTCGCCGAATGCGCTGCAGACCTTCGCCGACGCTGGCTTCGCCGTCGAGACCGAGACGACCACGTACGGGCCGATGATCTGCAAGGTCGAGGGTGCCCCCGACCCGTGCGGCCAGTGGCCGGGCGCCTGGTGGGGGTTCTACACCGCCGACGCCGACGCCGCCTGGACGATGGCAGGCGCCGGTGCGCATGACACTGCGGCTGCGACGGACACCTTCGTCGGTCTCTCACTCGTTCCCGAGGACTCCGCCGGCATCGAGCCGCGTGCCGACACGGCTCTGCTCGAGGACGAGACCCCCGGCGACGACGAGCCCGCTGAGGAACGAGGCGACGACGAGCCCGCTGACGCGGATGCCGCTGTCGTCGCGGCAGCTGACTTTCTCTCCCGCGAGCTACAGGCCCAGGACCACCTGTTCGTGAACCACGGCTTCAACGACTACGGACTGACCGCGGACTTCGCGCTGGCGCTGGCCGCGACCGGGCTGAACTCCGAGGACGCCGCGAGCGCTGGCCAGCAGGTCACCGCGAACATCCTCGAGTACATCGGCACGGACGGTGAACGCTATGCCGGCGCGACCGCCAAGTCCGCAGTGCTCGCCCTGAGCCTCGGGATGGACTCGACCGACTTCGGCGGGGTCGACCTCATCGCGGCGCTCCAGGACCTCGAGACCGAGTCGGGCCGCTTCTCCGACGTCTCAGAGTGGGGCGACTACTCGAACACGCTCGGACAGTCGCTTGCGATCATCGCGCTCGAGGGTGCCGGCGTCGGTGCCAGCCAGTCGGCGGTCGACTACCTCCTCGATGCTCAGTGTGATGATGGCGGCTTTGCGCTCACCCCGACTGACGGCACGTGCCTGAGCGACCCCGACGCCACCTCCTTCGCTCTGCAGGCCCTGCTCGCCACCCCGTGTGCCACCGATGCCTCGATCGATGACGCGCTGGGCTACCTCGTCGGCCGCCAGCAGGAGAGCGGTGGTCTTGG
>JAAYSB010000240.1 GCA_012518475.1 Intrasporangiaceae bacterium
CCGGCGATGTGGCACATCCTCGAGGTCGTCTCGCACTCGGCGCCAGGGCTGGTCGACACCCGCTGGTGCACCCAGGGCCGCTGCCAGGGGATCTACGCCCACGCCTCGGTCCTGGCCGCCTATCGTCACGAGCTCACCCCGTGGCACCTCGCGGCCCGGTTCGGTCTCCGGTTCTGGCAGGCGGCGCGACTGGTCACCGCTGCCCGCGAGGCGTGGATCGACACTGCTGACCTCTCGCTCGTCGTCGAGGGACGGCAGGGGTATGCCGCGCTCTGGGACTCCGCCGTCCATCCCCGGACCGTGGCCGACCTGGCGGCGGTGCTTCCACAGGATCTGCTGCCCATGCCGGCGACGTTCTACGAGGACCTCGCGTACTCCGGCGTGCAGACCGACTGGCTGCGCGGCGTCCTGGCGCTCTTCCCCGACCCCGAGCTCGCCAAGTTCCTCGCCGGGCGGCCGCACGAGTACCCCCTGCCCTCGCTCGAGGAGGTGACCGAGTTGCACGGGCTCGGCCTGCGGGCCGCCGAGCTCGGCACTGCCATCCAGCTGCGCACCTCCGTGGCCACGATCCGCGCCGATCTCGAGGCGAGGCAGGACGACCCGCTCATCCTGCTCGCCTGGCAGTCGGAGTGGCGGCGGGTCGACTGCTACCCACGCAAGGCGCACTTCGCAGTCCTGGCCGACCACGGCATACCGCATCTGCTGCCGGAGCGAGCCGCCATCGATGCGACCCTCGCGCTGTGCCGGCTCTCCCACGACACGATCGAGCGCAGCGAGGTCGGCATCATGCTCGCCGTCCTCGGCGAGCCCATCCTCGTCGCGGAGGCCGTCAGTCACGGAGTCACCTCCGCCCTCGACCCCAGACTCACGCCCATCGCAACCCGAGGAGAGACACGATGACCATTCACACCAGAGCCCGCTACGAGGAGGCGCTCCAGGCGCTCGGCATCTGTGTCAGCGCACGAATCCCGGTGCTTCTGTGGGGGAATCCCGGTGAGGGCAAGACTGCCGTCGTCGAGGCTGCGGCCGACGCGGGGTGGGCCGTCGAGACCGTCATCATCACGCACAGCGAGCCCTCCGACTTCGCCGGCCTCCCCGTCGTCGGCCCGGACGGGTCGGTCACCCTGGCTCCGCCGGCCTGGGCCCGACGCCTCGCCGACCACGCCGGACCGTCCATTGCGTTCTTCGACGAGTTCTCGACCGCGTCGCCCTCGCTCCAGGCGGCGGCGCTGCGTCCGCTCACCCACTATGAGGTCGGGGCGCTCCAGCTGCCCGACACCGTCTCGTTCGTCGCTGCCGCCAACCCGGCCGATGTCGCCGCAGCCGGCTGGGAGCTCGCGCCGCCGACGGCCTCGCGCTTCGTCCACCTCGACTGGGGGATGCCCTACGAGGTCTATGCCGAGGGGCTCGTCACCCGGTCCTGGCCGTCGATGCCGGTCTATTCCGAGCCTGCCTCGTACTCGCTCGTCCTCGACGAGGAGCGGGTCCTCGTCGCCGGCTATCTCTCTGTGCGTGAGTCCCAGCTGTCGGTGATCCCCAAGGACGCGGCGGAGCGGGGCCGGGCCTTCCCCACCCCGCGGACGTGGGACTACGCCGCCCGCCTGTCCGCGTTCGCCCGGGCGGTTGGGGCCTCCGCCGATGTGCGCCGACTGCTCGTGGCCGGGTGCATCGGGGACGCCGCCGCCCACGAGTACCTCCGCTGGGCGAGCAACCAGGACCTGCCCAACCCGGAGGAGCTGCTCGCCGACCCCACCGGCTACGACTTCACCGGCATGCGCGCCGACCGGGTGTATGTGACGCTCCAGTCGGTCCTCGCCGTCGTCTCCCGCACGAAGTCACCGCAGCGGTGGAGCGCGGCGATCGAGGTCTGTGCGCACGCGGCCGACGAGGTCGGCATCGACCCGGCAGTCCCGGTCGTCCGTTCACTCATGCGGCCCGAGATCCGGCCCAGCGGTGCCGCCGTGCCGTCCGCCATCACCGTGTTCGCCCCCGCACTGGCGCTGGCCGGGCTGCTGCCGAAGAGCGCCTGAGATGGCTGGCCTCGACGGCCAGAAGCTGGCGGCCGCCAAGCTCTGGCTCATCAGCCCGTCGCCGGGCAACGGACCGGTCGGTGCGGACCCGAGTGCGCCGCGCGACCTGCCCTATCTCGCGACAGCCCTCTATGCCCTCGTCGCGGTCGCGAACGAGGACGTGGCCCGCATGACGTGCGACGAGTACTGGCGGATCTACGTCAACCCGGCCTGGCTCGATGCCGCCCCGGTCCCGGCGGTCGGGGCCGAGCTGGCCCACGTCGTCTGGCACCTGCTCGCCGACCACTCGACGCGGGCCCGGGACCAGGACGTCGACAAGTCCACGGCTGTCCTCTGGGACGAGTGCGCCGACGTGACGATCTCGCACACGCTCGAGCCGGACAGCCTGCGGCCGTCGGCGCTCGCGACGTTCCGGACGATGCGGGTCCCCGAGGGACTCTCCGCTGAGGAGTACTTCGCGCTCAAGTCGGGGCTGTCCGTCGTGGACTCACCCGACTCCGGGACCCTCCAACCGGGGGAGGGCTGCGGGAGTGGCGCGGACGGCATACCCCGTTCGCATGAGCACGGGCCGTCCACCGACATCGGTGCGGTGACCTTCGTCGAGGCCAGGGCGATCCGGGAGCGGGTGGCGATCGAGGCTCGGGAGCACTCGACGAAGCGGGGTGACCTGCCCGGCGACCTGGAGCGGTGGATCCAGGAGACTCTCCACCCCCGCATCCCGTGGCAGCCGCTGCTGTCCGGTGCAGTGCGCCGGGGGATCGGATGGGCCGCAGGGCGCGGCGACTACACCTATCAACGGCCCTCGCGGCGGGCGTCGTCGGTGCGGGGAGTCGTCCTGCCCGGGCAGCACCGGCAGGTGCCGCGGGTCTCGATCATCATCGACACCTCGGGCTCGGTCGACGACGAGCTGCTCTCTCAGGCTCTCGGGGAGGTCGACGGGGCGATCGCCTCCCTCGGGTTGCCGGGTTCGCACGTGTCCGTGTACTCGGTCGACGCTGCCGCGCACCTCACCCAACGGGTCCGGCGCGCACGGGACGCTCAGCTCATCGGGGCCGGCGGCACCGACCTGAGGGTCGGTCTCAAGGCCATCGAGCACGAGCGGCCCCGCCCGGACGTCGTCGTCGTGCTCACCGACGGCTACACACCATGGCCGGCCACCCCGCCGCCCGGATCGGCGGTCATCGTCGCGCTCCTCGCCCACCGGTGGTGGGGGGAGGACCTGCCCGAGACCCCGGAGTGGGCGACGAGGGTGGAGTGCATGCTCGACTGAGGTTCAGTCCGAGAGGGACGGGGTCTGGGCGCGGGCGGCGCGGGCGTCCCTGAGCCGTTCGGTCATCGAGCCCTCGTCGATGTCATAGCCGAGGAGTGGGATGACCGACAGCACGCCGCTGATCGCGGGAACGACGCTGACGGCGAGCCAGATGAGATCCTTCATGTCGCCGGTGACCGGACCGTCCGCCTCGTATCCGCTGCGGGCCACAGCGAAGCCGAACGCCATCGTCGCCAGGGCTGAGCTGAGCTTCGTCGTGAAGGTCATCCCGGCGAAGCAGGAGCCGTCGATGCGCTCGCCGGTGCGTACCTCGGTGTCATCCGCGCTGTCGCCGATCATCGCCGTCGTGCAGACGAGGTTGACCCCCATCGTCAGACCGACGCAGAACAGCGCGACGGCGACGACGATCATCGACCCGTAGCCGGTGAAGAACATCAGAGCGAAGACGGCCGCTCCGGCGAGGTTGGCAGCGATGAGGGCGTTGCGCCGCGTCGTGCGCGCGAGGATGAGTGGGGAGATGCCGAGCCCGACGATGATCCCGCCGATGAGGGCCCCACCGAGGATCGTGAAGGCCTCGACATCGCCGAAGACCACGACGGCGATCACCGCCCCGCCCACGGAGAAGATCGTCGGGCCGAAGCCGATGATGAGCGAGCTGAGCACCCGGTGCAGCGGCCCGTTGCTCGTGAGGTGACGGATCGCCTCGCGGAACGGGACCGGGTCGGGGTTGTGCGGCACGCGCTCGCGGGTGAGGAACGTCGCGAGGGTGAACAGTGCCATGCCCACGACAGCGGTGATGGCCGCGGTCGCGCCCCACCCGATGGCCGTGCCGAGGGCCGGACCGCCGAGCGTCATCACGGCCAGAGCCAGCATCGCTGCCACCCGGGCGCGGGCGACGATCTTCGTCCGCTCCTGCTCGTCGCCCGTCATCACCGAGGTGAGCGACCAGAAGGGCACATCGCTCGCCGTATAGACCATGTCCCAGAGGAGGTACGCGACCGCCACGAGCAGGATGACCCGCGTCTCCTGACTCTCGTCCTCAGGCACCGGCATGGCGAACATCAGGCTCGTGATGACGGCGATCGGCACGGCCATGAGCACCGGATAGGGCCGGAACGTCCCCCAGCGGGTGCGGGTCCGGTCGATGAGCAGACCGATGACGATGTCGTTGACCGCGTCCCAGATGCGCACGCCGGTGAGGACAACGGTGAGGATGGCGATGCTCCGCGACGAGAGCTTCAGGTCCTCATACAGATAGACGAGCAGGAACAGCGAGAGGACGTTGTAGACGAGGTTCTGGCCGAAGCCGGCGACGGCGTGGCCGAGTCGTTCCCGCAGGGGCATGGTTGTGAGCCTAGGGTCTGGGAGCAGTCTCAGGTGATGTCGGCGCCTGCTGCTTGAAGAAGGTCGATCCGCCGGCCCTCGTGCGCTGCCCGCTCCTAGCCCAGCCGCACGACTCGCGCCGCCATACCGGCATCCTCGCACCGACGTCGCCATCGGTAGGGTGGATGCGGCAACGACGAGGGAGGAGACCCATGGGTGCGCTGACGGCGCAGACCTCGCAGCCGCAGAGCGCGAGGCTCCGGCAGCAGCGCAACCCGCTCACCACTCTCCAGCGGGTGGGGCTCGTCCTCGCGGCCCTCATCGCTCCGCTCCCGCTCCTTCTCGACGTCCCGGGTCTCGAGCCCGTCGGCGAGCGGATGCTCACGATCTTCCTGCTGGCGATCATCCTCTGGGTCACCGAGGCCGTCCCCCTCGTCGCGACAGCCGTGCTCGTGATCTTCCTCGAGGTCCTGCTCATCTCCGACCAGGCCCTCCTCGCCGTGCCGGACGACGTGCCAACAGCCGCGTCGTTCTATGCGACGCTCGCCAACCCGGTCATCATCCTCTTCCTCGGTGGCTTCCTCATCGCCGACGCAGCCGCCAAGTACGGCCTCGACCGCAACCTCGCCGCCGTGCTGCTCCGGCCCTTCCGGGCCAGCGGCCGCAGGACCGTCCTCGGACTCATGATCATCACCGCCCTGCTCTCGATGTTCATGTCGAACACCGCGACGACGGCGACGATGTTCGCCGTCCTCCTCCCGGTCCTCATGGCGTTGCCCAAGGGCGTGGGGCGCACCGGATTCGCCCTCTGCATCCCGGTGGCCGCGAACATCGGCGGCATCGCCACCCCGGTCGGCTCGCCGCCCAACGCCATCGCCCTGGCCGCTCTGGGCGAGCGCGGCCACACGATCACGTTCCTCGACTGGATGCTCGCGACGCTGCCGGTCATGCTCGTTCTTCTCGCCGCCGCGTGGTGGCTCATCACCTGGCGGTTCGTGCCCCGCGACCTGTCCGTCGACCTCGACCTCGACGCCAAGTTCGACCTGTCGACACGTGCGGTGACGTTCTACGTCGTGGCGGGAGTGACCGTCCTGCTCTGGTTGA